>NZ_JBEYVC010000046.1:0-61457 GCF_040643855.1 Streptomyces sp. NPDC047072
TGATGCCCGCGCCGATGCCGGAGCCCGCCTTGACCATGATGGACTGGCGGTGCTCGGCGGGGCGGACGCTGTGCTCGCCGACGGCCATGCAGTTGTCCGCCCGCTCCACCGCCCCGAGCGCCAGATGCACGGTGGCCCGCAGGGTCAGCGCCCGCGCCCGCCAGATGACGTCGTCCGCCTGCCGCAGCCCGGGAATCGCCCGCCGTACGTCCTCCAGCGCCTCCCGGTGCCGCCCGAGAACGTACGAGGCGTAGGCGCGCCGGAACAGGATGCGCGCCCTGGTATGACCGCTGCTGACGGCGACACCCCGCTCCAGCGCCTCCAGGCCCTGCCGGGTGCGGCCCGCCTGGATCAGCGCCACGCCGAGCGTGGCCACGACCTCCGCCTCCTGGTCCGCCGCCTGGGCGCGCACCGCGAGGTCGCGCGAGCGGCGCAGATGGTGCAGCGCGAGCCGGATGTCCCCCCAGTCGCGCTGCCACAGGCCGATGACCTGGTGCGCGACGGAGGCATGCAGGGGTACGGGATCCGAGCCGAGCACCTCTTCTGCCCTCGCCCGCGCCTGGTTGGGCGCGGCGAACACCATCGGCAGCAGTTCGAGAACGGAATCGCTTCCCCCTGTCACTCCAAGGATGGTACTGGCCCTGGTTGCACGTCACACGGGTTTGGCGCTGTATCAATCGACGGCTCCACCGCTCTGACTGACGACCGCCGCCTCAGTGGGAGGACACGCCATGGCACCTCAGCGATTCCACGAGCAGTTCGACCAGATCCAGCGCTCCATGCCCGACGTCCCCCTCGCCCTGGGGCCCGACGACGCCTCGGAGTTCGTCTACGAGAAGGGTGTCGTGCTGGCCCGTGACGGCCGCGACGCCCAGTTCGTCGAGGACACCGTCCGCACCCACTTCACCGAGGCGACCGGGCTGACCGGCGACGCCGTCCGCCGGGACAGCCCCGAGACCAACCGCTCGGGCATCACCCGCATCCGCGTCGGCGACCCCGGCCACGGCGACCACCGCGGCGACCGGGCCGTCACCAACGCCCTGCGCGCCCTGAGCGAGCGCGAGGGCCGCGCGGGGCGCCGGCTGGTCAGCCGCAACCACGTCGTCTCCCTCTCGGTCAACTGCTGTCCCGGCGACGAGCCGGTGCCCGCCGCGCTCAGCCAAGGCACCAACCCCGCCCCCGAGTTGGCGGGCCACGACCCCGACACCGCGGTGAAGGTCCTCGTCGTCGACAACGGCCTCACCCACGACCACGCCCTCGTGCCGCTCCTCGCCCACGTCGACGGCGACCTGCACGGCACGGAGACCGACAGCGACGGCAACCTCCTCCAGTACATCGGGCACGGCACGTTCATCGCCGGCGTCCTCGCGGCCGTCGCGCCGAACACGAACGTCACCGTGCGCAGCAGCCTCAACGACGCCGGTGCCATCCTGGAGTCGGAGTTCGGCGACCGGCTCTTCGACGCCGTGGCCGACGGCTGGCCCGACATCATCAGCCTCTCCGCCGGCACCTCCAACGGCAGCGGCGACGGACTGCTGGGCCTTGAGGCCTTCATGCAGGAACTGCGCACCCAGGGCACCCTGTTGGTGGCCGCGGCCGGCAACAACGCCAGCGCCAACCCGTTCTGGCCCGCCGCCTACGCCGACCAGCCCGACTACCAGGACGTCGTCCTGTCGGTGGGAGCGCTGCGCGGCGACGGCGAGTACGGCGCCTGCTTCAGCAACTACGGCTCCTGGGTGAAGGTCTTCGCCCCCGGCGAGCGCCTCACCAGCACCCTCACCGGCTTCGACGCGCCGGTGCCGTACGAGTACCAGCACTCCACGTACGACGCCTGCCGGTTCGGCTTCACCTACGTCTGCACCTGCCAGTCCCCGTCCCACACAGGCGTGTTGAGCGACGACGGCACCACCACCGCCACGCCGGACCAGGTGATGTTCGAGGGGTACGCGCACTGGAGCGGGACCTCGTTCGCCACCCCCGTGGCCGCGGGGCTGGTCGCCGCCCACATGACCGCCAACAAGGAGACCGACCCGCGGGTCGCGCGGCAGCAACTCCTCGCCGCGAACACCCAGTTCGCCGAGGTGCGCGGGGCGCACGTACCGGCGCTGCGGCCGGCCGGGTGGCGCCCGGTCCCGGTCGTGCAGCGCCCGGTCGGCGCATGAGGTCCGGAACGGCCCCTTCCACGGCGTACGATGACAGGCCGCACACGAGGAGTGGGGCCGTGGACCGAGCAGATGTCGGCGCGCTGGTCCAGTCCGCCGTCGACGGTGACGCGGCGGCCTGGAAGGCGCTCGTGGAGGGGCTGAGCCCACTGGTGTGGTCGGTGGTGCGCGCACACCGGCTCTCGGACGCCGACGCGCACGAGGTGTACCAGACTGTCTGGTTCCGTTTCGCCCAGCACCTCGGGCGCATCCGCGAACCCGACAAGGCCGGTTCCTGGCTGGCCAGTACGGCGCGCCACGAATGCCTGAAGGTGCTCAAGAACTTGAGGCGGCTGACCGTCACCGACGATCCGCAGGTGCTGGACCGGATCAGCGACGACCGTACGCCCGAGCAGTCGTTCCTCGATCTGGAGGAGGCCGCCGAGCAGAGCGAACGGGTGCGGCGCCTGTGGCAGGAGTTCGACGGACTCGGCGACCGCTGCAGGCAGTTGCTGCGGGTCCTGATGGCCACGCCCAAGCCCAGCTACCAGTCCGTGTCCGCCGCCCTCGGGATCGCGGTGGGCAGCATCGGTCCCCTGCGCCAGCGCTGTCTGCGCCGGCTCAGGGCCCGGCTCGAGGCCCGGGGGGCGGTATGAGCGACCTGCACGACGACTTCGACGACGCCTTCGGCTTCGAGGAGGAGCTGGCGCCCGACGAGGAGTTGACACTCGACCTGCTGGAGGAGGAGCTGCGGCAGGCCGCGGCGATCCTCGACCCGGTGCCGCCGCGGCTGCGGCAGATCGCCGTCGAGGCCTTCGCCCTGCACGACCTCGACACCAGGATCGCCGAGCTGGGCTTCGACTCGGTCGTGGACGCCCTGCCGGTGCGGGGCGCCACGGCCGCGCCCCGGATGCTCACCTTCCACGCCGGTGAGCTGACCGTGGACGTCGAACTCACCCCGCACGGGCTGCTGGGACAGGTGCTGCCCCCGCAGTCGGCCCGGATCGAGGTGCTCAGCGGGCCTCAGGCGGGCGCGCCGCTGACCACCGACGACATGGGTCGCTTCAGCTACGAGGACGCTCCCGCCGGTCCGTTCGCCCTGCGACTGCGGACCGGCGAGGGGGTGATCGTCACCGACTGGCTGACCGTCTGAGCGGTGAGGGGGCTCTCTCACCACGTGACGGGCAGGGACTGCGGTCCGCGGATCATCGTCCTTCGGCGCCAGACGACCTCGTCGGCCGGGACCGCGAGCCGCAGCCCCGGCAGCCGGTCGAGCAGGGTGGCGACCAGCAGTTCGGTCTGGAGCCGGGCGAGGACGGCACCGGTGCAGTAGTGCGGGCCGTTGCCGAAGGCCAGGTGCGGGTTGGGGTCCCGGTCGGGGTCGATGCGCTCCGGATCCGGGAAGACCTCGGGGTCCCGGTTGGCGGCCAGGTAGGAGACGTACACCGGGTCGCCCGCACGGATCCGCAGACCGTGCAGTTCGACGTCCTCCAGGGCGATGCGGGCGAGCCCGACCGAGGCGCGGTGCGGGATGTACCGCAGCAGTTCGTCGATGACGCCCGCGCGTGCCTCGGGCCGGCGACGCGTCCGCTCCATCAACTCGGGCCGCGTCAGCAGCAGATACAGCATCTGCCCGCAGTTGTGGGTGACGGCCTCGCCGCCGATCTGAAGCGGACCGGCGAGCCCGACGGCCTCCTCCTCACCGATCTCCCCACGTCGTACGGCCGCGCCGAGCAGGGAGTACACGTCGTCGCCGTCGCTGTGCGCGCGGGCCCGGACGGTCTCCGTGATCCACCCGTACAGGCCGGCCTTGGCCTGCTCGGCGGCCTCGGCGCCGCCGGAGGTGGAGATGATCTGCCGGGTCCAGGCGTGCACTTGACCACGGTCGGCGGCGGGCACACCCATGACCTCGCTGACGAGAGCGATCGGAAAGGGCTCCAGGACCCGCTCGACCAGATCGGCGGGCGGCCCGTCCGCGAGCACCCCCTCCATCAGCCCGTCGAGCAACTCCTGTGCCCGGGGCCGCAGTCGCTTCATCGCGCCCATCGTGAACGCCCCGGCGACCGCCCTGCGCAGCCGGTTGTGGTCGGGCTGGTCAGCGAAGGCGAGCGAGCCGGGTCGGGGCTTGAAGTGCGGTGCCATCCTGGTCACTTGACGCTGTGTCACCTCAGCGCGGCCGAAGCGCGGGTCGTTGGTGATCGCCTTGACGTCCTCGTAGCGGGTGGCCAGCCACGCCCAGCCCTCGCCGTGCGGCAGCCGGATCCGGGTCAGCGGTCCCTCGCGCACCAGGTCCGCGAGCACGGGGTCGAAGTCGGTCCCGGCCAGGTCGAGCGCGGGCCACTCCCGCACCGGGGGCGGCGCCTGCTCGGCCAGCGTGGTGGTCTCCTCGGTCATGTCACCCACCCTCACCGCAGCCGGGGGTGCGTGTCGCGGGGGAGTGCTCCAAGCGGAGGGCGGCGGGTCAGTGCCGTACGGCGTCCACGAGCGCCGCGAGCGCCCCGGCGAGCCGCTTCAGCCCGGCGCCGGCGGGTCCGCCCGGCTCGGTCATGTAGGTGTCCCGCCGGATCTCCACCATCAGGGCGCTCACCCGGGCGTCCCGGCCGTAGAACTCCAGCGGCACGTACGTCCCGCTGAACGGACTGTCCAGCCCGGCCTCCCCGAACGCCTCCCGGGCCGCGGCGACCAGCTGGGGCGGGGTGTGGAAGGGGTCGGTCCCGAGACACACGGGCGGCCGCGGTCCCGCGCCGTGCAGCTCGTAGGGAAGCGCCTCCGTGGGATACGAGTGCACGTCGACGATCACGGCCCGCCCGGTGGCGGCCAACCGGTCGGCCACGGCCTCGGTCATGGCCTGCGCGTACGGCCGGAAGTACCGCTCGACGAGCGGAGCGGGGTCGAAGCCGTCGGCCCGCAGCGCCTCCCGATGCGTGGTCCGCGTGTACACGGCCCCCATCCCGACGGCGAGCATCTCCTCCCGCTCGTCGGGGAACCGCTCGGGGTCGACGACCAGCCGCGACAGCCGGTTCACGAACCGCCAGGGCCGCACCCGGCACCGCCCGGCCGCCTCCTCGGCCAGCTCCGCGGTGTGCGCGTCGACGATGTGGTCCAGCTCCCGCTCCAGGGCTACGTCGTCCAGCACGATCCCCGCCCGCGCCTCCGCCGGGATCGCCCGCGCCGAGTGCGGGACGTGCAGGATCACCGGGGACTGCCGGTCCCCGGGCAAGAGGTCGAACGAGGTCATGAGGCCGCTCCCGGGGCGTTGTCAGTGGCGTGGTGCACGATCACACCATGCTGTCCGCGGTGTACACACCCGGGACCGGTGACACACCACCGCCCCGGCCGGACCGAAGCCGACCGGGGCGGAGCGCTGCAGCGAGCGGGCGTCAGCTGAGGGACGCCAGGGCCTCGTTCCACGTGGTGGACGGGCGCATGACCTTCGCGGCCTTGGCCGGGTCGGGCTGGTAGTAGCCGCCGATGTCGGCCGGCTTGCCCTGGACGGCGTTCAACTCGTCGACGATCTTCTGCTCGTTCGCGGCGAGCGTCTCGGCGAGCGGGGCGAAGGCCTTCGCCAGGTCCGCGTCCTCGGTCTGCGAAGCCAGCTCCTGCGCCCAGTACAGGGAGAGGTAGAAGTGGCTGCCACGGTTGTCGATGCCGCCGACGCGACGGGTCGGGGACTTGTCCTCGTTGAGGAAGGTCGCCGTGGCGCGGTCGAGGGTGTCGGCGAGGACCTTGGCCTTCGGGTTGTTCGTGGCCGTCGCGTACTGCTCAAGGGACGGGACCAGCGCGAAGAACTCACCCAGCGAGTCCCAACGCAGGTAGTCCTCCTTGACCAGCTGCTGGACGTGCTTCGGCGCGGAGCCGCCGGCGCCCGTCTCGAACAGGCCGCCGCCCGCCATGAGCGGGACGACCGACAGCATCTTGGCGCTGGTGCCCAGCTCCAGGATCGGGAAGAGGTCGGTCAGGTAGTCACGCAGGACGTTGCCCGTCACCGAGATGGTGTTCTCGCCGCGGCGGATGCGCTCCACCGACAGCTTCGTCGCGTCGACCGGGGCGAGGATCCGGATGTCCAGGCCCTCGGTGTCGTGCTCCGGCAGGTACGCGTTGACCTTGGCGATGAGGTTGGCGTCGTGCGCGCGGGTCTCGTCCAGCCAGAACACGGCCGGGTCGCCGGTGGCACGGGCGCGGGTGACGGCCAGCTTCACCCAGTCCTTGATCGGCGCGTCCTTGGTCTGGCAGGCGCGGAAGATGTCGCCCGCGGCGACCGGCTGCTCGATGAGGACGGTGCCGGCCTGGTCGACCAGACGGACCGTACCGGCCGTCTTGATCTCGAAGGTCTTGTCGTGGGAGCCGTACTCCTCGGCCTTCTGCGCCATCAGGCCGACGTTCGGCACCGAGCCCATGGTGGAGGGGTCGTAGGCGCCGTTGGCCCGGCAGTCGTCGACGACGACCTGGTAGACACCGGCGTACGAGGAGTCCGGGAGCACCGCCAGGGTGTCGGCCTCGGCGCCGTCCGGGCCCCACATGTGGCCGGAGGTGCGGATCATGGCCGGCATCGAGGCGTCGACGATCACGTCGGACGGCACGTGCAGGTTGGTGATGCCCTTGTCGGAGTCGACCATCGCGAGAGCCGGGCCCTCGGCGAGCTCCGCGTCGAAGGAGGCCTTGATCGCGTCACCCTCGGGGAGGGCGTCCAGGCCCTTGAGGATGCCGCCCAGACCGTCGTTCGGGGAGAGGCCGGCGGCGGCGAGCGTGGCGCCGTACCGCTCGAAGGTCTTGGGGAAGAACGCGCGGACCACGTGGCCGAAGATGATCGGGTCGGAGACCTTCATCATCGTGGCCTTGAGGTGCACGGAGAAGAGCACGCCCTGGGCCTTGGCCTCGGCGATCTGCGCGGTGAGGAACTCGCGCAGCGCGGCCACGTGCAGCACGGACGCGTCCACGACCTCGCCCGCCAGGACCGGTACGGACTCGCGCAGCACGGTGGCGGAGCCGTCCTCGGCGACCAGCTCGATCTTGAGCGAACCGGCCTCGGAGATCACGACGGACTTCTCGGTGGAGCGGAAGTCGTTCTGCCCCATCGTCGCCACGTTGGTCTTCGAGTCCGAGGACCAGGCGCCCATGCGGTGCGGGTGGGACTTGGCGTAGTTCTTGACCGAGGCGGGGGCGCGGCGGTCGGAGTTGCCCTCACGCAGCACCGGGTTCACGGCGGAGCCCTTGACCTTGTCGTAGCGGGCCTGGATCTCCCGCTCCTCGTCGGTCTTCGGGTCGTCCGGGTAGTCCGGCAGCGCGTAGCCCTGGGCCTGGAGCTCGGCGACCGCGGCCTTGAGCTGCGGGATCGACGCCGAGATGTTCGGCAGCTTGATGATGTTGGCCTCGGGCGTCTTCGCCAGCTCGCCCAGCTCGTGCAGGGCGTCCGGGATCCGCTGGTCCTCGGTCAGGTACTCCGGGAACACCGCGATGAGGCGCCCGGCCAGCGAGATGTCCCGCGTCTCCACAGAGACACCCGCCTGCGAGGCGTACGCCTGGACCACCGGCAGGAAGGAATACGTCGCCAGGGCCGGGGCCTCGTCAGTGTGCGTATAGATGATGGTCGAGTCAGTCACCGGGTGCTCCGCTCCACGTCTGCAACATTGCTCGACATCAAGATATCTCGTGATCGACCCGGCCTCGACAGGGGTGCTCGCCCACTGTCCGAGAATCTGTTCGCCCGGAGAGGCAACCCGAACGCCCGATCTCGTGGTGAAGCAGGGTGATCACCCTTCATCCGACGGCCGGACCTGACCACCCGGCCGCCCGAGCGAAAGCGGACCATGAGATATCGCACCCGAGTGACGGCTCCGGCCGCGCTGATCGGCACCGCCGTGGCCCTGTCCGTGGGCACCACCCCGGCGCACGCCACTCCGACGCCCGGCACGCCCGGCGCGGAGACCCTGGGGGACTCCGTCTATCCGAGCCTCGGCAACGACGGCTACCGCGTGCAGGCCTATCACCTGGACCTCGCGTACGACGCCACGACGAAGCTCGTCGAGGCGAAGGCGACGCTGAGGATCACCACCGCCCAGGAGCTGAGCCGCTTCTCCCTCGACGCCCTGGGCCTGGACATACGCACGGTGACCGTGAACGGCGCCACGGCCGCCTTCGAGCAGGTCGACGAGAAGCTGCGGATCACGCCCGCCGTCCCGCTGCGCGCGAAGCGGAAGGTCACCGTCGTCGTGGCCTACGGGGCCGACCCGCGCCGCGCCCTCACCCACACCGCGTGGGTGCCCACGCCGGACGGCTTCGCGATCTGCCCGCAGCCGAACTCCGCGCACACCGTCTTCCCGTGCAACGACCACCCCCTGGACAAGGCGGACTTCACCTTCCGGATCACCGTCCCCACCGGCCTCAAGGGCGTCGCGAGCGGCCACCTGGTGAGCACCGAGGACGTCGGCGACGGGCGGACCGCCTACTGCTACCGCTCCCGGGAGCCGATCGCCACGGAGATCGTGCAGATCACGGTCGGTGACTACGTGATCAAGGAGCGCTCCGGCCCGAACGGGCTGCCGCTCAGGGACGTCGTCCCGACCGCCCGCGCCACCGCCCTGGAGCCCGCGCTCGCCCTCACCCCGAACCTGGTGAGCTGGATCGAGCAGCGCCTGGGCGCCTACCCGTTCGAGACGTACGGCCTGCTGCCGTGCAACAACGACGCCTCCAACGCCTTCGATTTCACGGGCCTGGAGACCCAGACCCTCACCCTGTACAAGCCGAACTACCTCCTCCAGGAGGAGTCCAAGATCGGTTCGCACATGATGCACGAGCTGGTCCACTCCTGGTTCGGCAACAGCGTCAGCCCCGCCAACTGGGCCGACCTGTGGCTCAACGAGGGCCACGCCGACTACTACGGGCTGCTCTACCGCTACGAGCGCGGCTGGACGGACTCGCTCGGCTACTCCACGTTCGAGGCGCGGATGAAGTACACGTACGCCCTCGGCGACCAGTGGCGTAAAACCTCCGGCCCGGTCGCCGCGCCGAACGAGGTCAACCTCTTCGACAACCAGCGCTACACCGGCGGCGTGCTCGTCCTGTACGCGCTGCGCCAGGTCGTCGGCGAGAGCGTGTTCAGCGCGATCGAGAGCACCTTCCTGGAGCGCTTCCGCGACTCCTCGGCGACGACCGACGACTACATCGCCGTCGCCTCGGAGATCTCCGGCACCGACCAGTCCGGCTTCCTGCGGGACTGGCTCTACGGCACGAAGACCCCGAGGATGCCCGGCCATCCGGACTGGACGGTCACGCCGGTGCCGTCCAACCTGCGTACTCCGCAGCGCACGCCGGGCGGCCACCACGACAACTCGGCGACCCTGTAAGGCCGTAGAGGCGCCGTAAGGCCGTAGCGGAGGATGCGTCAGTCGAGCCGGGTGGAGGAGACCTCGCCCGGCTCGATCTCGATCGCCGCGCCGCGCTGCTGCGGGATCGCCACCGAGCCGCCCTGGATCGCCACCGTGCGCGCGGGGGCCGGGATGCGGATGCCCTCGGCGCGGTAGCGCTTGTGCAGGCGCTTGATGAACTCGTGCTTGATCCGGTACTGGTCGCTGAACTCGCCCACGCCCAGGATGACGGTGAAGCCGATCCGGGAGTCGCCGAAGGTGTGGAAGCGCACCAGCGGCTCGTGCTCGGGCAGCGCGCCCTCGATCTGAGTCATCACCTCGGTGACGACCTCGCAGGTGACCCGCTCGACCTGGTCCAGATCGCTGTCGTAGGCCACTCCGGCCTGCACCAGGATCGTCAACTCCTGCTCGGGACGCATGAAGTTGGTCATGTTCGTCTTGGCGAGCTCGCCGTTGGGGATGACGATCAGGTTGTTGGAGAGCGCGCGGACCGTGGTCTGACGCCAGTTGATGTCCTCGACGTAGCCCTCCTCGCCGCTGGCCAGCCGGATGTAGTCGCCGGGCTGGACGGTCTTGGAGGCGAGGATGTGGATGCCCGCGAAGAGGTTGGCGAGCGTGTCCTGGAGGGCGAGCGCCACCGCCAGACCGCCGACGCCGAGGGCGGTGAGCATCGGCGCTATCGAGATGCCGAGGGTCTGGAGCACCACCAGGAAGCCGATGGCCAGGACCAGTACGCGGGTGATGTTGACGAAGATCGTGGCCGAGCCGGCCACACCGGAGCGGGACTGGGTGACCGTGCGCACCAGCCCGGCGATCAGCCGGGCCGCCGCCACCGTGACCACGAAGATCATCAGGACGGTCAGGATCTGGTTGACCGTGTGCTGGACCCCCTTGGTCAGGGGCAGTGCCGCCGCGCCGACGGCCGCGCCGCCGACGGTCGCGCCCCAGGGCACCACGGTCCTGAGCGCGGCCACGATGACGTCGTCGCCGGTCCACTTGGTGCGGTCGGCGTGCTTGCCGAGCCACTTGAGCAGCATGCGCAGCAGGAACGCCGCCAGCAGACCCGCCGCCACCGAGATGCCGGCGGCGACCAGGTCGTCCATGGTGAGATCCCGTTGAAATGCCGTCACGTTGCCACCTGTTCGAATTGCGGGAAGTGCGATCGCACCGGCCGTGGAGGTTCCGTGGCCGACGCGACCGCTCATCCTGCCGTATCCGCCACAGGAGTTCGTAGCCGAGCGGACGCCGGATCGCGCGGTTTCAGACGATGCCCTCGGCGAGTTCGGCCTGTTCACGGTCGGAGTACGCGGCCGTCGTGGGCGTCCCGTAGGAGCGGCGGGCGACGAACCACCAGACCGTGGCCAGGAACAGGACGACGGCGAGGGCCACGGACGCGTAGTTCATCGTGTCCACCGTCACCGGCGAGGACTGCGGCAGGCAGAACAGCACCGTCACACCCGCCACCCACACCACGGCCGTCCATCCGATCGGCCTGCTCCACCGGCCCAGGCTCCACGGACCCGGCTGAAAACGGCTCCCCGCGCGCAGCCGCAGGAAGACGGGAATGGCGTACGCGGGGGTGATCCCGATGACGTTGATCGCGGTGACCGCCCCGTACGCGGTCGCCGAGTACAGCGAGGGCAGGGCCAGCACCCCGGCGACCGTCACCGACAGCCACACGGCCGCGACCGGCGTCTGGGTGCGGGCGCTGACCTTGCGCCAGAGGACCGAGCCCGGCAGGGCCTTGTCGCGGCTGAACGCGAACACCATCCGGCTGGCCGCGGCGACCTCGGCGTTGCCGCAGAACAGCTGCGCGACGATCACCACGATCAGCAGCGCGCTCGCGCCGTCCGTGCCCAGGCCGTCGATGAGGATCTGGGCCGGCGGCACCCCGGTGGCGCTGTTCCGGGTCGCGTCGTAGTCCTGGATCGCGAAGGTGAGCCCCATCAGCAGCACGAAACCGGCGATCCACGACACCCAGATGGAGCGCACGATGCCCTTCGCCGCCGACACCGAGGCGTTGGAGGTCTCCTCGGACAGGTGGGCCGAGGCGTCGTAGCCGCAGAACGTGTACTGCGCGAGCAGCAGGCCGATCGCCGCCACGTAGACCGGGTTGTGCCAGCCGGTGTCGTTGACGAACTCGGTGAACACGAAGGACGAGGACTGGTGGTGGTCGGGCACGATCCACAGGGCGCCCACGATGAGCGCCACGCCTATGAGGTGCCACCACACGCTGACCGAGTTGAGCACGGAGACCAGCCGGACGCCGAACAGGTTCAGCACGGCGTGCAGCAGCAGGATCGCCACGAAGATCAGCATGGTCTTGCCCGGCGTCGGCTCGAAGCCCCACTGGAGATTGGCGAACGCGCCCGCGAACAGGGCGGCGCCGTAGTCGATGCCCGCGATCGCGCCGAGCAGCCCGAGCAGGTTGAGCCAGCCCGTGTACCAGCCCCAGCGGCGCCCCCCGAGCCGGTCCGCCATGTAGTACAGGGCGCCGGACGTCGGATACGCGCTGGTGACCTCCGCCAGCGCGAGTCCCACGCACAGCACGAACAGGCCGACGCCCGCCCAGCCCCACAACATCACCGCCGGGCCGCCCGCGCCCATGCCGAAGCCGTACAGGGTCATGCAGCCGGACAGGATCGAGATCACCGAGAAGCTGATCGCGAAGTTGCCGAAGCCGCCCATGCGCCGGGCGAGCACCGGCCGGTAGCCGAGTTCGCGCAGGCGCCGCTCCTCGTCCTGCGGCGGGACTCCGGACGAGAGGGATGGTTCGGGGGTGCGTGACATGCTCAGACCTCCGTGGAAGGGGACGGGGAGTCGTGCGGGTGTCAGGCGTCGGGGCCGGGCGCCGCGGACCGGCTGCGGGCACGGGCCTGGAGGAAGACCTGGGCGGCCTGCGCGGGGTCGCCGGGATCGGCGGCGCGACACGCCCAGGGCAGGGGGGTGTAGTAGGGGCCGAGCGCTTCGAACACCCGGGACGCCTCCGCGAACAGGAGCGCTCCGGACAGGGCGTGGGCGAGATGGTTGAGATCGAGCGGGGTGCGCTCCTCGGGGCGGGTGTGCGCGAACCAGGACGCGTGCGCCCGCCGTGCCTCGCGGGTGGCGTCCTCGGCCACCCAGTGCAGATCGAGCGCGGCCGTGCGCCCGCCGCCCCGCCGGTACCGCTCCACCCGCACGTACAGCGGCAGGACGTGCAGCGCGGAGGCCGGCGGCGCCGACCCCGCGGCCCAGTGTGCGTATCCGGCCGCCTCCGCCAGCCGGTCCGAGCCGGCCTGCGCGTACAGGAACTGCAGCATGCGGTGGTGGGCCTCGCGGTTGTACGGGTCCCGCTTGTCCGCCTCCGCGAGCAGCCCCCAGGGACCCGGCGGCAGCATCGGGCCGGGCGGGCGGGCCCGGTGCTCCTCCCACAGCAGCTTGCGGTCCAGCTGGGCGAGGGCCAGCAGACAGACCCACGGCACCGGGTCGTGGGGCGCGACCCGGGCCGCGGTCCGGCTCACGTCCCAGGCCTCGATCCACAGTTCATGCGTACGGCGATGCTGTTCGCGCCGGGCCCGCAGCGCGCGTTCCACCGCGACCCGGGCGCGCATCACCGTGGCCGGCACGCTGCCGGGCTCCTCGGCGGTCCAGGCCCGCACCACGTCGGTGCCCGCGGCGGCCGCGGCCAGCACCTGGGTGCGCTGGGTCCACTGCCACCAGGCGGTCGTACGTTCCAGCAGGGTCCGCATCGACATCCAGCGCCCGGCGCGCACCTCCTGGAGGGCCGCGCGCAGCTCCGGGTCCTGGCCCGCCGGATCGTAGGGGCCGTGCTCCTTCTCTGGCCATCACCTGCCCGTCCCGGGCTTCGGACCGGGCAGGACGGCAGGGTGGAGTAACAACAGCCCTCCTCGGGGCGGCGGTTGAGGAGATCGCGCTGGACGGCGGTCACTATAGGGGCGGGGGTGGCGTCGCCACACCTCCTTCCGGATCTTTCAAATGGCTTGTTGACTAAGCGACTTGACTGGTGATCAGCCAATGAAAGAGACGGTGTTCCATGGCCCTGCGGGCGCTTGACGGGAGGGTGGGGCGGCGGCAGGCTGTCGGGCTGTGATCATCGAGGAAGGCGCGTGATGACCGGTCCGGTACTGGCCGTCGACCAGGGGACGTCGGGCACCAAGGCCCTGGTGATCTGTCCCGAACGCGGGGTGATCGGCACCGGGTTCGTGGAGGTCCGGCCCCGCCATCTGCCCGGCGGGCTGGTCGAGGTGGACCCGCGGGAGCTGTACGAGTCGGTGGTCGGCGCGGGGGCGAGGGCGCTGGCCGAGGCGCGGGAACCGGTGGTCGCGCTGGGGCTCGCGAACCAGGGCGAGACGGTGCTGGCGTGGGACCCGGTGAGCGGGGAGCCGCTGACCGACGCGTTGGTGTGGCAGGACCGGCGGGCGGAGAGTGTGTGTGCGGAACTGGGGGCGCATGCCGAGGAGTTGCGGGAGCTGACGGGTCTGCCTCTGGACCCCTACTTCGCCGCCCCCAAGATGGCCTGGATCCGGCGTCACCTCACGGCCGACGGGGTCGTGACCACCAGTGATGCCTGGCTGGTGCATCGGCTCACCGGGGCGTTCGTCACGGACGCGGCGACCGCGGGGCGCACGCAGCTCCTGGATCTCGACCGTGCGGAGTGGTCGCCGCGTGCGCTCGATCTTTACGGGCTGGCCGACGAACGGCTTCCCGAAGTCGTCGACAACGCCCAACAGGTCGGTGTGACCACGGTGTTCGGGGCGCCGATCCCGCTCACCGGGCTCGTCGTCGACCAGCAGGCGGCGCTGCTCGCCCAGCGGATCACCGGGCCCGGCGGGGCCAAGTGCACGTACGGCACGGGGGCGTTCCTACTGGCGCACACCGGTGAGCGGGCGCGGCGGGGTGACGCCGGGCTGGTCAGCTGTGTGGCGTGGCGGCTTGGTGGGCGGGCCAGTTACTGCTTGGACGGGCAGGTGTATACGGCCGCGTCCGCGGTGCGGTGGTTGACCGACCTCGGTGTGATCAAGGGGGCGGCCGATCTTGACGTCGTGGGGGGTGCGGTGGCGGACAGTGGTGGTGTGACTTTTGTTCCGACCCTCGCGGGGCTTGCCGCGCCTTGGTGGAGAGGCGATCTGCGGGGGTCTCTTACCGGGCTCGGGCTCGATACGGGGCCCGGGCATGTGGTCCGTGCGTTGTGTGAGGGGCTTGCGGCGCAGGTTGTGGAGCTGGCGGAGGCTGCGGGGCGGGATCTGGGGGCGCCGCTGGACGCTCTGCGTGTCGACGGTGGGCTGACTCGGTCGACGCTTCTTATGCAGACTCAGGCTGATCTGCTGCAACGGCCGGTGGAGGTCTCTGCGTTGCCTGATGCGACGGCGCTCGGTGTGGGGGCTCTGGCTCGGTTGGGTGTGGACGCGGGGCTTGATGTGGCTGAGGTGTTGCCGGAGTGGAAACCGGCGGCCGTGTATGAGCCTCGGGTTTCGGCGGAGGAGGCGGGGGAGCGGCTCGGGGGGTTTCGGGCTGCGGTGGAAGGGTTGCTGCGGGGGGTGGAGCGATGAGGGTGCCTCGTCCTGTGGTGGGGTTTCTGCGGCGCCGTCGTGGCTGGTCGCGCAGTTCCCCGCGCCCCTTTAGGGCGTTGCTGTGCTGTGGCTCCATATGACGGGCGGCATGTGCGGTGTTGTCACCCGGCGTGGGGCGTTGCCCTCCCCGCCGTACGACGTCGTGGTCGTCGGGGCCGGAGTCGTGGGCAGTGCTCTTGCTCGTGAGCTTGCTCGATACCCCGGTCTCCGGGTCGCTCTCCTCGACGCTCAGGACGATGTCGGGCAGGGGAGTTCCAAGGCCAACACCGCGATTCTGCATACCGGGTTCGATGCCGTGCCCGGTTCTCTGGAGGCGCGGTTGGTGCGGGAAGGGGCCCGGCTTCTTGCCGACTACGCCAAGGAGTCCGGCATCCCCGTCGAACCCGTCGGCGCCCTCCTCGTCGCCTGGGACGAGGAGCAGCTTGCCGCGCTGCCACGGCTCGCGGAGAAGGCGGAGCGGAACGAGTACCGGGACACCCGGCTGCTCGATGCCGCCGAACTCCACGAGAGCGAACCACACTTGGGGCCCGGCGCGCTCGGTGCCCTGCACGTGCCCGGTGAGAGCATCATCTGTTCCTGGACGACGACGCTTGCCTACGCCACCCAGGCGGTTCGACACGGAGTCGATCTGCATCTCAACTCCCGTGTGGGCGAGGTGAGTCGGGAGGGTGACCTGCACGTCCTCGCCACCGACCGCGGGCCCCTCCGCACCCGTTGGCTGGTCAACGCCGCCGGTCTGCACGCCGACACCCTCGACCGTGCCCTCGGTCACGACGACTTCACCGTCACCCCGCGCCGCGGCCAGCTCCTCGTCTTCGACAAGTTCGCCCGCGACCTGGTCCGCCACATCCTGCTCCCCGTCCCCACGGCGCTCGGCAAGGGCGTCCTGGTCGCCCCCACCGTCTACGGCAACGTCCTGCTCGGGCCCACCGCCGAGGACCTGTCCGACAAGCGGGCCACCCTCTCGACCGCCGACGGTCTCGCCCTGCTCCGGGAGAAGGGCCGCCGTATCCTCCCCGCACTCCTCGACGAGGAGGTCACCGCCGTCTACGCGGGCCTGCGCGCGGCCACCGAACACGAGGACTACCGGATCTCCGCGCATCCCGAGCAGGCGTACGTCACCGTCGGCGGTATTCGTTCCACGGGGCTGACGGCATCGCTCGCCATCGCCGCGTACGTGACGTCACTGCTCGCCGAGTCGGGTCTTGATCTCGGTCCTGCCGCGCCCCTGGAGCCGGTCCGTATGCCCAACCTCGGTGAGGCGTTCCCGCGGCCCTACCAGCGGTCCGAACTCATCGCGGCCGACCCTGAGTACGGCGTCCTTGTCTGTCACTGCGAGCGCGTTTCCCGGGGCGAGATCCGCGATGCGCTCGCCGCGACGGTGCCACCGGCGGGTCTCGACGGGCTGCGCCGTCGTACCCGGGCGCGGGCGGGACGGTGTCAGGGGTTCTACTGCGGGGCGGCGGTACGGGAGCTGTTGGAGGCCGCCCAGCCCTTTGAGGGGACCCGGCCATGAGCGCGACACGCCAGATCGACGTCCTCGTCGTCGGCGCCGGCCCCGCCGGGCTCGCCGCCGCGGCCCGCCTCGCCGCCGCCGGGGTCGCCCGGGTCGAGGTCCTCGACCGGGAACGGCAGGCCGGGGGAGTGCCGCGGCACTGCTTCCACGGCGGCTACGGCACCTGGCTGCACCCTCTGACCGGCCCCGCCTACGCCCACCTCCTCGTCATCGCCGCCCGGAGCGCCGGCGCGGTCGTCCGAACCGGGGTGACCGCCCTGGACTGGGCCGGGCCCACGGCCCTCCACACGGTCGGACCCCAGGGCCCGGAGACGATCGAGGCACGCGCGGTCGTCCTGGCCACCGGCGCCCGGGAACGACCACGCACCGCACGCCTGGTCCCGGGCACCCGCCCGGCCGGTGTCTTCACCACGGGCGAACTCCAGCAGGCGGTCCACCTGTTCGGGCAGCACATCGGCACCCGCGCGGTGGTCGTCGGCGCCGAGGACGTCTCCTACGCGGCGGCGGCCACCGTACGGGCCGCCGGTGCCGCGGTCGTCGCGATGGTCACCGACCTTCCCCTGCCGCAGACTTCACCGGCCCGAGCCGCCGACGCCCGGCTCCGGCACGGGATTCCGCTCCTCACCGACACGACGGTCACCGAACTCCTCGGCCACGGACGGCTGTCGGGGGTCCGCGTACGCCACCGTGACGGTCGTACGGTCGTACTGCCCTGCGACACCGTCGTGTTCACCGGCGACTTCGTCCCCGACCACGAACTGGCCCGGCGCGGCGGCCTCACCCTCGACACCGGGACCCGCGGCCCCGCGGTCGACGGCACCCTGCACACCTCACGGCCGGGCGTGTTCGCCGCGGGCAGCCTGCTGCACGCCGTGGAGAGCGCGGCGACGGCGGCCAGGGAGGGGACGCATGCCGCGGGCGCGGTACTCAAAGCACTCGACGGAGCCCAACGCGCCGTCGGTGTCTCCCTGTTGGTCGATGCCCCTCTGCGCTGGATCGCCCCGAACCTGGTCGCCCCGACCGACCGCCTGCCGTACGTCCTGCGCACGGCCACTCCGCTGGCCCGCAAGGTTCTCCGTGTCACCCAGGACGGCCGCACACTGCACCGCGAACACCTGGCCCGGGCCCTCCCGAACCGCACGGTGACCCTGAGGTCCGGCTGGACGCACGCCGTCGACATCAAGGGCGGGGCGGTACACGTGCTGGTCGAGGACCCGCGGGTCAGATGACCTTCAGCCGGACCAGTGCCCCCAGCGTCAGCGCCCCCGGCAGCAGCGGTACCCACACCGTGATGATCCGGTACGCGAGCACCACCGCCGTGGCCACCGCCGCCGGGCCGCCGGCCGCCACGAGCGCGATCACCAGGGCCGCCTCGACCGAGCCGACCCCGCCCGGCGTGGGCACCAGGGCCACCGCGCAGGTCGCCGCGAGATAGGCGAGGGCCATGTGCACGGGCGGTACCGACAGGCCCAGCGCCTGGCCCACCGCGGCCAGCCCGGCCGCCTGGAGCGCCGGGAAGGCGAGTGAGCCGCCCCACAGGGCGAGCGCCCTGGCGGGACGGGCGTGCACCGAGCGGGCCTCGCCGAGGGCGGTCCGCAGGAAGGAGCAGACGGCCGTGCGCACCCGGCGGACGCCCACGAGCACGCCCACGGCCAGGACGAGGACCGCGCCCAGGCCCAGCAGCAGGGGGCCGCCCGCCGCGTCCGGCAGCAGCGCGCCCACCTGGAGCGCGTCCGGGAAGGCGATGAAGAGCGCGGCCAGCAGGGTCAGCCGGCCGACCGACTCGGCCAGCAGATACAGCGCGAGGGCCGCCGAGGAGCGGGCGAGCGGCACCCCGCACACGGTCATGAACCGCAGGTTGACCGCGCTCGCGCCGAGCCCGGTCGGCAGCAGGTGGTTGGCCGCGCCCGCCGCGAACTGCGTGGCCAGCAGCCGCCGCCGGGGCAGCCGCTCCACGACGGCGCCCTGCCGGGTGAAGGAGGCGGCCACCCAGGTCAGACAGGTGGCACCGGCCGCCACCAGCAGCCACGGCCACTCGGCGTGCCGCAGCTGGCCGAAGCCCTCGGCGAGCACCGAGCGGTGCCGCACCGCGACCACGGTGACGAGCAGGAGCGGGAGCAGACACAGGATCCGGCGGAGGTGGCGAACGGGGAGACGCTGGGGAAGGCGTTCCTGGGGAAAATGAACCGCTGTCACATCGGGAGAGGGTTTCCACGCCGTGCCAACTGCGGGTTGCGGAAGCGGGGCCAGTGGCTTACGTACGGTCATCGAGTCCTTCGGTGGGGCAGAATTTGTTCGGGCATTGACCTCGACAACGCTTGAGGTTCTACGTTTTCTCCCATGAGCATGGAGACCACAGCCTGGACACAGCTGCACAGCGTCATGAACGCCGAGCAGGAGCGCCGTCCCTTCGCCCGCGAGACGCTGCGCCGCATCGGCGCGTTCGCCCGCCCGCACCGTACGCGGATCACGCAGTTCGTGGTGCTCGGGGTGGCGACCGCGCTGCTCGCCGTCGCCACGCCCGTCCTCGCCGGACGCGTCGTGGACGCGATCGTGTCGGGCGACGACGAGGGCACGGTCGTACGCCTGGCCCTGCTCATCGCGCTCATCGCGGTCGCCGAGGCGGCGCTCGGCATCCTGGCCAGACGCCTGTCGGCCACGCTCGGGGAGGGTCTCATCCTCGATCTGCGGACGGCTGTGTTCGATCATGTGCAGCGCATGCCGGTCGCGTTCTTCACACGCACTCGTACGGGAGCGCTCGTCTCGCGACTCAACAACGACGTCATCGGCGCCCAGCGCGCCTTCAGCAACACCCTGTCCGGCGTGGTCAGCAACCTGGTCACCCTGCTGCTGACCCTTGTGGTGATGCTCACCCTCTCCTGGCAGATCACCCTGCTGGCGCTCGCCCTGCTCCCGGTGTTCGTGATCCCGGCCCGCCGTATGGGCAGTCGGATGGCCCGCATGCAGCGTGAGGCGGCCACCCTGAACGCGGCCATGGGCACCCGCATGACCGAGCGCTTCTCCGCCCCCGGCGCCACCCTCGTCAAGCTGTTCGGCCGCCCGGAGCAGGAGTCCGTCGAGTTCGCGGCCCGTGCCCGCCAGGTCGCGGACATCGGCGTACGGACCGCCACCGCCCAGTCGGTGTTCATCACCGCCCTGACCCTGGTCTCCGCCCTGGCCCTCGCCCTCGTCTACGGGCTCGGCGGCTGGTTCGCCCTGCGCGGCACCCTGGAACCGGGCGCCGTCGTCTCCCTCGCCCTGCTCCTGACCCGTATGTACGCCCCGCTCACCGCCCTCGCCGGAGCCCGCGTGGAGGTGATGAGCGCGCTGGTCAGCTTCGAGCGGGTCTTCGAGGTACTGGACCTCAAGCCGCTGATCGACGAGAAGCCGGACGCCCGCGAGGTCCCCGAAGGCCCGGTCGCCGTCGAGTTCTCCGACGTCCGCTTCGGCTACCCCTCCGCCGACAAGGTCTCCCTGGCTTCCCTGGAGGAGGTCGCCGCTCTCGACACCCGCGGCGGCAGCGAGGTGCTGCACGGCGTCTCCTTCCGCGCCGAACCCGGCCGGACGGTCGCCCTCGTCGGCACCTCCGGCGCGGGCAAGTCGACACTCGCCGCACTGCTCCCTCGCCTGTACGACGTCGACGGCGGCGCGGTCCTGGTGGGCGGCGTGGACGTCCGCGACCTTTCGGCGTCCTCCCTCCGCTCCACCGTCGGCATGGTCACCCAGGACGGCCACCTCTTCCACGACACGGTCCGCGCGAACCTGCTGCTGGCCCGCCCGGAGGCCACCGACACCGAGCTCTGGTCCGCGCTGGGCCGGGCCCGCCTCGACGACCTGGTCCGCTCGCTGCCGGACGGCCTCGACACCGTCGTGGGCGAACGCGGCTACCGTCTCTCCGGCGGCGAACGCCAGCGCATGACCATCGCCCGTCTCCTCCTCGCCCGGCAACGGGTCGTCATCCTCGACGAGGCCACGGCCCACCTCGACAACACGTCCGAGGCGGCCGTCCAGGAAGCCCTCACGGAGGCCCTGGAGGACCGCACGGCGATCGTGATCGCCCACCGCCTCTCCACGGTCCGCGCGGCCGACCTGATCCTCGTGATCGAGGACGGCGCGGTCGCCGAACGCGGCACGCACGAGGAACTGCTGGCCCTCGACGGACGGTACGCGGAGCTGTACCGGACACAGTTCGCGGCCGCGGACGGCGGGGCGAGGGAGATCGCATCCGCTACGGAGGCTGTGGCATAGGCCGTGGGCCAGAAGGTGCTGGAGCCCGGTGGCCCCGACGGCGAGGAACGCCAGCAGCAGGACACCGCCGACGACCAGACCAGCGTCACGGCCACGCCGATGGGCACGTTGATCAGGAAGACGCCCCGCCAGCTGAGGCCACTGGAGATCAGTCCGCCGGCCACCGGCCCGATCGCCGAGCCGCCGATGCCCTGCAGCACCCGGGACAGGATCAGCATCAGCGGCGACTGCGCCGCGCCGCGCCGCACAGCAGCGAGGCGACGGTGAATGGGACCACGCCGATCGCCTACAGCCGCCTGCGGCCGAAGCGGTCGGCGAGCGTACCGCTGGTCAGCAGCAGGGCGGCGAGGGCCAGCGCGTAACCGTCGATCACCCACTGGAGGTCGGCGAAACTGTAAGGTGGCGCAACAGCCCTTGACCTGCACAAAGCGGGCAGGGAGCCGACCAGTGGGAGTGCCCCTATGTTGCGCACCATGTTCAAGTCCAAGATCCACCGAGCCACCGTCACCCAGGCCGACCTGCACTACGTGGGATCGGTGACCATCGACGCGGAGCTGCTCGACGCCGCGGATCTGCTGCCCGGTGAGCTCGTCCACATCGTCGACATCACCAACGGCGCCCGCCTGGAGACGTACGTCATCGAGGGCGAGCGCGGCTCGGGCGTGGTCGGGATCAACGGGGCCGCCGCCCATCTCGTCCACCCTGGCGATCTGGTGATCATCATCAGTTACGCTCAGGTGACCGACGCCGAGGCGCGGGCACTCGCACCCCGGGTCGTGCACGTGGACCACGGCAACCGCATCGTGGCCCTGGGTGCCGACCCGTCCGAGCCGGTGCCGGGCTCGGACCAGCAGCGCAGCCCGCAGGCGGTGTCCGCCTGACCCGGCTCACGACGGCCTTCGGACCAGGAGCGTGCCCATGAGCGACATCGAGATCCGCGACGACCGGCCCGCGGGCCGGCTGGAGGCGCACGGCGACGGCGGCGAAGTCGTCGGCCACATCCAGTACTTCGTCCTCGAAGCCCCCGAGCGCGCCCTGGTCCCGGTCCACACCATCGTGGAACCGGCCCACGAGGGCCAGGGCATCGCGGGCTCCCTCGCCCGCGAGCTCTATACGATCGCCGCCCGCGAGGGCGTCCAGGTCGCCCCCCTCTGCCCGTACGTCGTCAAATGGGCCGCCCGCCACCCCGAAGAGGCCCCCGCGGCCACCCCGGAACTCCTCCAGGCGGCCAAGAACTGGCTGACCGCCCACCCCGAGGGCTTCTGACCCACCCGGGTGACTGCGCCCACGGCCACCGGGTACGCGGGGGATGAGTCCAGAGCCGACGTCTACGACAGGCTGGAGGACACCATGACCAACCCGTACCCCGACCCGGTCCCTCCGGGCCCCACACCGGGCCCGGGCCCGGCCCCCACACCGGGCCCCGGACCGGAACCCACCCCACCACCCCCACCGGACCCGACCCCGGGCCCGTCCCCGATCCCCCCGGACCCAGAACCGATCCCCAACCCGGAACCGGGCCCACCTCTGACGTGAACGAGTAGTGGGGCGACGAATAATCGCCGCCCCACTAGTCCCACCTAGGGGCGCGGGGCTGTGTCAATTTGCGGCTCCGCCGCGTGGGCGCGACCAGCCCCCACACACCCGCACAGACCCGACTACGAGGTCACCTCGGACCGATCCCCACCCCACAACGTGTGGAAGGACCCATCCCGGTCCACCCGCCGATACGTGTGCGCCCCAAAGAAGTCCCGCTGCCCCTGCGTAAGCGCCGCAGGCAACCGCTCGGCCCGCAACCCGTCGTAGTAGGCCAGCGCCGCCGAGAACCCGGGCGTCGGCACCCCCTGCCGGGTCGCCGCGATGATCACCTCACGCCAGTCGTCCTGCGCCGCCGCGATCTCCTGCGCGAACGTCTCGTCGGACAGCAGGCTCGGCAGGTCCGCGCGGGCGTCGTACGCGGAACGGATCCGGTCGAGGAACGCCGCGCGAATGATGCACCCGCCCCGCCAGATCGCCGACACCGCACCGAGGTCGATGTCCCACCCGTACTCGTCGCTGCCGGCGGCCACCTCGTGGAAGCCCTGCGTGTACGACACGATCTTCGACGCGTACAGCGCCTGCTCGACCTTGTCCGCGAACGCGCCCGCCTCCGCCTCGGTGAGCGGTGTCGCCTTCGGACCGGCGAGCCCCCGCGAAGCGTCCCGCAGCGCCGCGTGCCCGGACAGGGAGCGGGCGAAGACCGCCTCGGCGATACCGGAGACCGGGACACCCAGGTCGAGCGCGATCTGGACCGTCCACCGGCCCGTGCCCTTCTGCTCGGCCTGGTCGACGACGACGTCCACGAACGGCCTGCCCGTCGCCGCGTCCACGTGCGACAGCACTTCCGCGGTGATCTCGATCAGGTAGGAGTCGAGCCGCCCGGTGTTCCAGGTACGGAAGATCTCGGCGATCCGCGCGGGGGAGTACCCGGCGACATCGCGCAGCAGCTGGTACGCCTCGCCGATCAGCTGCATGTCGGCGTACTCGATGCCGTTGTGCACCATCTTCACGAAGTGCCCGGCCCCGTCGGGACCGACATGGGTGACACAGGGCGACCCGTCCGCCGCCTTCGCGGAGATCTTCTCCAGCATCGGACCGAGGGAGTCGTACGACTCGACGGGCCCGCCCGGCATGATGCTCGGTCCGTGCAGCGCGCCCTCCTCGCCGCCGGAGACGCCCATGCCGACGAAGTGGATGCCCTGCTCGCGCAGTTCGCGCTCCCGGCGGCGGGTGTCCGCGAAGTGCGCGTTGCCACCGTCGATGATCATGTCGCCGGGCTCCAGGAGCGGGGCGAACTCCTGGATCACCGCGTCGGTCGGCTCACCGGCCTTCACCATGATGACCAGACGGCGCGGGCGCTCCAGTGCCGCGACGAACTCCTTGGCGGTCTCGGCACCGATGAAGTCGCCCTCGCCGCCGAACTCGTCCACCAGCGCGTGCGTACGGGCGGGGGTCCGGTTGTGCACCGCGACCGTATAGCCGTTGCGGGCGAAGTTCCGGGCGAGGTTGCGGCCCATGACGGCCAGTCCCGTGACGCCGATCTGCGCTGTCTTGCTCATACGGTGGGCTCCTCAAGCATCCGTTATTCGGTGGTGCCGGTCGTGCCTGTCAGTATCGTCCACCGGCCATCCTGACGTGCCGGTTCGTCGTCCGCACGTCCGGGGTGGCCGGCGTCCCGCCAGGTGATACGCACGAAACGCCGCACCTGCCTCAGCCGTCGCCGAACTCGCCCGGACATCCCGCCCCTTGGACCACAGTGCGGCCGATTGCCGTCTTGTCATGGCCTGTTCGGGGCGCTTATTTTTGGCCCTTCCGACACCTGTCGAGGGGGCTTCGACATGTCCGTACGCGGGCGGCACCGCCGGTACCAGCCGAACCGGATCAATCGCGCCTCGCTCACCGTCACCGCGGGTGGTGTCGGCATCGCGGTCCCGCTCATCGGCACGGGCACCGCCCACGCGGCCGACGTGGACACCTGGAACAAGGTCGCCGCGTGCGAGTCCAGTAACGACTGGAACATCAACACCGGCAACGGCTATTACGGCGGACTCCAGTTCACCCGGTCCACCTGGGAGGCGTACGGCGGCACCCGGTACGCGGCGCGGGCGGATCTGGCCACCAAGGACCAGCAGATCGCCGTAGCCGAGAAGGTGCTGGACGGGCAGGGGCCGGGCGCCTGGCCGACGTGCTCGGTGCGGGCCGGGCTCACGCGCGGCGGCGACACTCCGGACATCCACCCCGCGGGGACGGCGGGTACGGCGAAGAAGACGTCCGTGCAGGATGTCCAGCCGCAGACCACACCGCAGTCCCGGGCCGGGACCGCCGAGATGTACACGGTCGTCCGGGGCGACACGCTCTCCGGGATCGCCGACGACCAGCGGGTCAAGGGCGGCTGGCGGGGGCTGTACACGGCCAACCGCACGACCGTGGGCGCGGATCCCGACCTGATCCTGCCGGGGCAGCGGCTGAAGCTGCGGGGTTCCTCCGGCACGACCTCCGCGCAGAGCGCGCCGACCACGACCTCGACGGCGGCCGAGAAGACGGCGAAGAAGCCCGCGGACAAGCCCGCGGCGACCAGCACCGACACCCTGGTCGCCCCGGTGAACGCGTCCCTGGGCACCGCGTACCGCAAGGCGGGCTCCGCCTGGTCGAAGGGCTACCACACCGGCGTCGACTTCGCCGTGCCCACCGGCACCTCGGTGAAGGCGGCCGGGGCGGGGAAGGTCGTCACGTCCGGGTGGGGCGGCTCCTTCGGGTACCAGGTGGTCATCCGGCACGCCGACGGCCGCTACACGCAGTACGCCCACCTCTCCGCGATCTCCGTGAAGGCGGGGCAGACGGTGGGCGCGGGGCAGCGCATCGGACGCTCCGGCTCCACGGGCAACAGCACGGGCCCGCATCTGCACTTCGAGGTGCGGACCGGGCCCGGCTTCGGAACCGACATCGACCCGGTGGCGTACCTCCGGGCCGGCGGCGTCAGGATTTGACCCGCGCGCGATGCCGGTCGAGCACCGGCATCGGGATGTACAGGCCGCCGTAGAAGGGGCCGTAGGGGAACGGGGGTTCGTCGTCGGGGACATCGGGGGCATCGAGGGCCGCTGCCTGCCGGGCCGGTTCGACCAGGGAGAGCTCGGGGAGCGGACTCTCGGGTACCAGGACCTCCTCCGGTACGACGACCTCCTCGCGCCGCGCCTGCGTCGGCACCGTGTCCTCGACGCCCGCGCTCTCGTCGATGTCCGCGTGGTCGACGTCCGCGTGGGTCCGCTGGATCCGCTCCGTCGTCAGCAGGATCAGGCCACCCGCCGCCACCACACCGCAGCTCAGGGCGAGCAGGGTGCCCGTGGTGCCGTAGCGGAAGGTTTCGCCGAACATCGTGATGCCGACGGCGGCCGCGACCACCGGGTTCACGACGGTGAGCGTGGCCAGGGGTGCCGCGAGTCCGGCGCCCCGGTAGGAGGCCTGCGAGAGCATCAGTCCGGCCGTGGCGAGCACGCCGATCACGGCCAGCGAGGGGACGTCCGCCAGGGAGACGCCGCCGGTCCAGTCGACGGCGACGGTCTTGGTGAACACCGAGGACATGCCGAACGCTATGCCGGACGCGGTCGCGAGCAGCACGCTGCGCACCACCGGGTGCCGGTGCGCGGCGCGCCCCGCGATCATCAGCGCGACGACGGCCCCGGCGGTGGCCACCGCGGCGAACACCCGCTGGGGCGTGCTCAGCGACTGCGCGTCGGTCGCGCCGACCAGGGAGAGCAGACCGGCCAGGCCCACGGTCGCCATGATCGCGCCCCGCCAGGCGGCCGCGCCGGCCTTGCGGTGCACGAAGACCGCGGCCATCGGCAGGGCGAAGACGATGGTCAGGGCGCCGAGCGGCTGCACCAGGCTCAGCGGGCCGTACGCCAGCGCCACCACGTGCAGCAGACCGCCGAGGCCGTTCAGCGCGACCGCGGCCCACCAGCTGGGGCGGCGCAGGGGCGCGTACTGCTCGTCGGGGTGGTCCACCGCGACCTGCTCCTGCACGATCGCCCCGCCCGCGTAGGCCACGGCGGAGACGAGGGACAGGAGCACGGACAACGCGAGGGCACTCATGAGCTGCTCCTCTGCGTAAGGCGGGGGCCTTCGGCCCGGCGCGACGAACTGTCGTCTTCCATGACCAACACGATGCCGGGAAAAGTTCTTCCCGTCGTCGTACCTGAGCAGGCAATGGGTCCTACTGCCGATGGAGTACGAATCGGGCACTCTCATCCCCAAGGTGGGGGACCGCCACCCCGTCCTCCTGGCTGCGCCCCCTAGGGGGCTTGGTACTACTGCTCTTCGTGGACCTCGACCCCGCTCTCGCCGCGCTCCGGCCGCTCGGCGCCTTCTTCGCACTACGGACGACCGGAGCACCGGACCCGGCCCCGCCGACCCTCGCGCGGACATACGAAAATCAGGCGTCGGATGTTTACGGACATTCTATTACTTTTCGCATCCGCAAGGTAGGCGAGGCCCTCCACGCCCCCGAGCCGCGCATCGCCGCCTCCATCGCCCACCAGGCCCTCGCCGCCCGGCTGTGGTCCGTGGCGCTCGGCTGCGCCGTCCACTACGGCCGCATCCCCGACCTCGACCCGCGTCTCCTGGACTGGGACCCCGACGGCAGCGCCCCCGACGACCTCTGGCTCTCCGCCGTACGCCCGCTGCCCGGCGACGCCGCGACCATCGCGGCCGTCGTCCTCCAGGGGCACCTCGAACCCCTCGCGGCCCTGCTCCACGACCACCACCGGGTCGCCACCGGACTTCTGTGGGGCAACGCGGCCTCCGCGCTGACGGGCGCCGTCCGGCAGCTCGGCGGAGACCGGGCCCGCGCACTCGGCGCCGAACTCCTCGCCCACCCCCTCCTCGCCGGCGCCCTCGACCCGGTCACGCTCCGCCGTCGCAGCTGCTGTCTGTACTACCGGTTGCCCGGAAGTGGCGTGTGCGGTGACTGTTGCTTCACACGAGCCCCGCGCTCTTCCGCGCACGGCGCATCTGGGTGACCATGAAGGCAACCAGCCGCTGAGACAGGGGGATCCGGGTGCGAGTCGGCCTGCTGACCCGGGAGTACCCGCCGGACGTGTACGGCGGCGCGGGTGTCCATGTCGAGTTCCTCGCCCGGGAGTTGAGGGCCCTCGTCGACCTGGACGTGCACTGCTGGGGAGAGGGCCGCACGGAGGGCGTCATCCGGCACCGACCGTGGTCCGGGCTGGACACCGCCAACGACGCGCTGCGCACCTTCTCCGTGGACCTCGCCATGACCGCCGCCCTCGAAGGCCGAGAGCTGGTCCACTCCCACACCTGGTACGCCAACCTCGCCGGCCACCTCGGCAAGCTGCTGCACGGCATCCCGCATGTGATGACCGCCCACTCCCTGGAGCCACTGCGCCCCTGGAAGGCCGAGCAGCTCGGCGGCGGGTACGCCCTCTCCAGCTGGGCCGAACGCACCGCGATCGAGTCCGCCGACGCCGTGATCGCCGTCTCGGGCGCCATGCGTGACGACATCCTGAACTGCTACCCGGCCCTGGACCCGGCGAAGGTCCACATCGTGCACAACGGCATCGACACCGCCCTGTACCGGCCGGACCACGGCACCGAGGTGCTGGACCGCGTCGGCATCGACCGCGACCGCCCGTTCGTGCTCTTCGTCGGCCGCATCACCCGCCAGAAGGGCGTGCCCCATCTGCTGCGCGCGGTACGGGACATCGACCCCGCCACGCAGGTCGTGCTGTGCGCGGGTGCCCCCGACACCCCCGAGATCGACCGGGAGTTCCGCGACCTCTTCGAGGAGCTGAGCCGGGTCCGCGAGGGCGTGTTCTGGATCCCGCAGATGCTGCCGCGCCCCGAGGTGATCCAACTCCTCACCCACGCGGCCGTGTTCGTCTGCCCCTCGGTCTACGAGCCCCTCGGCATCGTCAACCTGGAGGCGATGGCCTGCGGAACCCCCGTCGTGGCCTCGCGGGTCGGCGGGATCCCCGAGGTCGTGGACGACGGCGGGACCGGGGTACTCGTCCCCGTGGACGACGACTTCGAGGCGGGCCTGGCGCGGGCGCTGGACTCGGTCATCGGCGATCCGGCGGCCGCCCGGCGGATGGGCGAGGCCGGACGGGAGCGCGCGGTGGGCGAGTTCGGCTGGGACGCGGTGGCCCGGCGTACGGTCCGGCTCTACGAGGAGATCCTCAAACAGGCGTACTAGGCGCTGTGCGAGGGCAGGCATGGGTCAACCAGGGTGAGGGGAGCGGCCATGCGTCGTGGCGGACCTTCGGTGCTCGGCATCGTACTGGCGGGCGGAGAAGGCAAACGCCTGATGCCCTTGACCACGGACCGCGCCAAACCCGCGGTCACCTTCGGAGGAACGTATCGCCTCGTCGACTTCGTCCTGTCCAACCTCGTCAACGGCGACATCCTGCGCATCTGCGTGCTCACGCAGTACAAGTCGCACTCGCTGGACCGGCACATCACCACCACCTGGCGGATGTCGAGCCTGCTCGGCAACTACATCACGCCGGTCCCCGCCCAGCAGCGGCTCGGCCCGCGCTGGTACCTGGGCAGCGCGGACGCGATCCTCCAGTCGCTGAACCTGGTCTACGACGAACGCCCCGAGTACGTGGTGGTGTTCGGCGCCGACCACGTGTACCGGATGGACCCGCGCCAGATGCTCGCCCAGCACATCGAGTCCGGCGCGGGAGTGACAGTGGCCGGCATCCGGGTGCCGCGCTCGGAGTCCTCGCAGTTCGGCGTGATCACGCCGGGCTCGGACGGACTGACGGTGGAGCGCTTCCTGGAGAAGCCCGCCGACCCGCCGGGGCTCGTGGACGACCCGGAGACCGTCTTCGCCTCGATGGGCAACTACATCTTCACCACCAAGGCTCTGATCGAGGCGTTGCAGCGGGACGCCGAGGACGAGAACTCCCTGCACGACATGGGCGGTTCGATCCTCCCGCAGCTCACCGACCGGGGCGAGGCCCAGCTCTACGACTTCACCACCAACCACGTCCCGGGCGAGACCAGCCGCGACCGCGGCTACTGGCGGGACGTCGGCACGCTGGACGCCTACTACGACGCCCACATGGATCTGATCGCCGAGCGCCCCGCGTTCAACCTCTACAACCGCCAGTGGCCCGTCTACACCCACTCCGGCCAGCTCTCCCCGGCCCGTTTCAACGCGGGCGGCATCGCCAGCGAGTCCATCATCAGCGCGGGCTGCCTGATCCGCGGCCAGGTGACCCGGTCGATCCTCTCGCCGGGCGTGGTCGTCGACCCGGGCGCGGTGGTCCAGGGGTCGGTCCTGCACGACAACGTCAAGATAGGCCGGGGCGCGGTGGTCCGCGGCGCGGTCCTCGACAAGAACGTGGAGGTCCCGCCGGGTGCCACGATCGGGGTGAACCCGGAGCGGGACGCGGAGCTGTACACGGTCTCCAAGGGCGGGGTGATCGCCCTGGGGAAGGGCCAGTTGGTCTCGTAGCGGGTCTGGTCCAGGGACCCTGCCGGGTCCCTGGACGGAAGCCGGAATCCGTGTTGTCATGCCAGTTCATGTCCATGACAACGTTGTTATGGAGGCTTCCGTGCGCAGGAGACATCTCAGAGAACGACTGGCCCTGCTGTTAGCGCTGCTCCTCGGCCTCGCCGGCCTCACCGCGGCGCCCGCCCCGGCCGCCGAGGACCCCGTCGAGGCCCGCGGCCTCAAGGGCGAGTACTACACGCAGTCCGCCCCCGGCGCCTTCGACTTCGGCCAGCTCAAGGCGACCACCTTCGACCCCAACCTCGACTTCGACACCCTGGAACCCCGGCTCACGGCCGCGACCGGCCGCTCGGACGACGTCAGTGTCCGCTGGACCGGCAGGCTCGTGCCGACGGCGTCCGGCCCCCACACCTTCTCGGTCATCGGCGACAACGGCTTCCGCCTCTGGGTCGGCGGACAGCTCCTCATCGACCACTGGGTCGACGACTGGGACCGCGAACAGACCGCGCAGCCCGTCGAGTTGACGGCCGGACGGGCCTACGACATCAAGGTCGAGTACTTCGAGCACTACGGCGGCTCCAACCTCCACCTGCGCTGGACCCCGCCCGGCGGCACCAAGGAGGCCGTCCCCCAGTCGGCCTTCCGCCTCCCCGAGGGCTACGACTACGACGGACCCGTCGCCACCACCGTCCTCGGCACCGGCCGCACCCTCAGGCTCGACTTCGCCCAGCCCCTCGCCGCACTCCCGGCCGGTCTGACCGACCACCTCCAGGCGGTGATCGGCGGCGCCAAGTGGCCGCTGGGGGCGGTGAGGCGGGACCCGGCGAACCCGCGCTCGCTCCTCGTCGCCCTCGACGAACCCGTCGTAGGCAACAAGACCGGCACCGCACGCGGTACGGCCGACGTCCGCTATGACGGCGCGGGCGGCCTCGCATCGGCAGACGGCAACGTTGTCGAGCCATTCTGGAGCAGCGGCCCCAACCGGTCGACGTACGAACTGCGCACCCGCTGGGCCGACGAGGTGGGCCCGGACAACGCCCATCCGGAGTACCCGCGCCCGCAGTTGACCCGCGACGCCTGGCAGAACCTCAACGGGCGCTGGCAGTTCGCCGCCGCCGAGGCAGGCGAGCAGCCGCCCGTGGGCCGCAACCTCGCCGAGCGCATCCTGGTCCCGTACCCGGTGGAGTCCCAACTCTCCGGTCTGGAACGGCACGAGGACCGCATGTGGTACCGCCGCACCTTCACCGTCCCGCGCGACTGGCACATCGGCGACGGCAAGCGGCTGAAGCTCAACTTCGGCGCCGTCGACTGGAAGACCGAGGTGTACGTCAACGGCACCAAGGTCACCGAACACACCGGCGGCTACGACAAGTTCGGTGCCGACATCACCGACGCGCTCAAGCCAGGGCGTACCCAGGAACTGATCGTCGGCGTGTACGACCCCACCGACGCGGCCGACGGGGAGAACCCGCCCCTCGGCAAGCAGCGCCTCGACCCGAGCGGCATCTGGTACACCCCGTCCTCCGGCATCTGGCAGACCGTCTGGATGGAACCGGTCGCCCCGGACCACGTCGACTCCCTCAGGCTGACCCCCGACGTCTCCACCAACCGGCTGACCGTCGAGGCGAAGGGCGTCCGCGACGGCGTACCGATCACGGCGACGGCGTACGACGGAAAACGCAAGGTCGCAACCGCCCGCGGCCGCACCGGCGGACCGCTGACCGTCACCCTCGAGAACCCGCGCCTGTGGTCGCCCGACGACCCCTTCCTGTACGGCCTGAAGGTGACCGTTGGCGCCGATCGCGTCGGCAGCTACTTCGGGATGCGCTCGGTCTCCGTGGAGAACGTGAACGGGACCCCCCGCACCCTCCTCAACGGCGCGCCGGTCTTCATGATGGCCACCCTCGACCAGGGCTTCTGGCCCGACGGGCTGCACACCGCCCCCACCGACGAGGCCCTCGCGTACGACCTGAAGGTGCACAAGCAACTCGGCTTCAACGCCGTGCGCAAGCACATCAAGGTCGAGCCGGACCGCTGGTTCTACTGGGCCGACCGGCTGGGCCTCATGGTCTGGCAGGACATGCCCGCCACGACGGCCGGTGTGAGTCCGGGCACAGCCGCCCGCGCCGAGTACGAGCGGGAGATGAAGGAGATGATCGACGAGCACATCAGCAGCCCGTCGGTCGTCATGTGGGTGACCTTCAACGAGGGCTGGGGCCAGTACGACATCGGACGTGTCGCCGAACAGGCCAAGGCCTGGGACCCGACCCGCCTGGTCAACAACCAGTCGGGGCTCAACCTCGGCGCGGACGGCGGGACCGGCGACATCATGGACGAGCACGGCTATCCGAGCCCGGCCCTGCCGCCGCACCCGGATGGCAAGCGCGCCCTGGTCAGCGGCGAGTACGGCGGTCTCGGGCTCGCGGTGCCCGGCCATGCCTGGTCGGTGCAGCAGTCGTACGTCGACGTCGACCCGGCGACCTACACCGACGACTATCTGGCCAAGCTCGACGAGGTGCGCGCCCTGGTCTGCCGGGGGAGCAACGGCGCCGTCTACACCCAGATATCCGATGTCGAGGGCGAGCTGAACGGGCTGCTCACCTATGACCGGGCGGTGCTGAAACCGGACGTCGAGCGGGTGCGGGCCGCGCACGAGGCGCTCATCCGGGACGCGTCACGGGCCACACCGGCCGGATGTGTGACTACCGACGGCTGATCGGAGGTACACCAGGAGTCCCGCCCCTTTCACGAGGGGCGGGACTTAATCCGTTGTTAACTGTGCGTAGCTTGATCGTACTTGACCGTAATCGCCGAAGGGCGATTGACTGCTGGCCCACCCGTCGTCGACGCGAGGCAAGCCATTGACGTCTGACCTGCTCGCACCTCTCGACCTGGCGTTCTGGAACATGGAATCCGCCGAGCACCCCATGCACCTGGGCGCGCTCGGCGTCTTCTCGGCCCACTCGCCCACCGCGGGCGCCCACGCGGCGGACCTGCTCGCGGGCCGCGCCGCCGCCGTACCCGGACTGCGCATGCGGATCCGGGACGCGTGGCCGCTCGGCTTCCCGCGGGCCTTCGGGGGAGCCGCCCGGGTACCCGACCCCGCTTTCGACCCGCTCCGGCACGTCCTGCTGCACGCCCCGACCGCCGACTTCCAGGCGGAGGCGGGCCGGCTCATGCAGCGCCCCCTGGACCGCGAGCTGCCGCCCTGGGAGGCCCATGTGCTGCCCGGGGAGGACGGTACCTCCTTCGCCGTGCTCTTCAAGTTCCACCACGCCCTGGCCGACGGACTGCGGGCGCTCACCCTCGCCGCCGCCGTCCTGGACCCGATGGACCTGCCCGCCCGCAAGCCGCGCCCCGAGGAACCCGCCAAGGGCCTGCTGCCGGACATGCGCAAGCTGCCCTCCCTGGTCCGGGGCGCCGTCTCCGACGTGGGCCGCGCCCTGGACATCGGCGCCTCCCTCGCCGTGTCCGGTCTGGGCGTGCGCTCGTCGGCCGCGCTCGTCGCCGAACCGTCCGGCACCCGCCGTACCGCCGGTGTGGTCGTCGACCTCGACGACGTGCACCGCGTCCGCAAGCGCCGCGGCGGCACCGTCAACGACGTCCTGATCGCGGTCGTCGCCGGCGCCCTGCGCCGCTGGCTGGACGAGCGCGGCGACGGCAGCGAGGGCGTGGCACCCCGCGCCCTGATCCCGGTCTCCCGGCGCCGCCCGCGCACCGCGCACCCACAGGGCAACCGGCTCTCCGGCTACCTGATACGGCTTCCGGTCTGCGACCCCGACCCGCTCGGCCGCCTGGACACGGTCCGCACGGCCATGGACCGCAACAAGGACGCGGGGTCCGACCGGGGCGCGGGCGCCGTCGCCCTGCTCGCCGACCACGTCCCGGCCCTCGGTCACCGCCTCGGCGGACCGCTGGCCGGCCAGGCCGCCCGCCTCTGGTACGACATCCTCGTCACCAGCGTCCCGCTGCCCAGCCTCGGCCTGAAGCTCGGCGGCAACCCGGTCACCGAGGTCTACCCCTACGCGCCCCTGGCCCGCGGCCAGTCCCTCGCGGTCGCGATCTCCACCTACCGGGGACACGTCCACTACGGCCTGGTCGCCGACGCGCGGGCCGTACCGGACCTCGACCGGCTCGCGGCGGCGCTGCACGAGGAGGTCGAGGCGCTGATCACCGCTTGCGAGGCGTGATCGTCTCCGGGTTTACGGGCCCACTCCGGTACTGAAGTAAAATTTCGCGTTCGACAGCGGACGCGTCCGGAGCGGCGCACGGGTGAGCAGGGAAACGGCAGCGCGATGACGGTGACAGAGGACGGCTCGGCGATCTCGGACGACGCCGTGGACGAGGTCGTGTACGGCCCCGGCATCGACCCGGAGCGGCTCGCCGTCTGCCTGAGCGTGCTGGAGGAGCTCGACCAGCTGGACGTCGACCACCCCGACGCGATCGCCGTGCGCCGGGCCACCGCCGGCGTCTACCGCACGGTCAAGCAGCGCCGCCGCCAGGAGCGCCGGGCCGCCAAGACCGCCCACGACAAGGCGGTCACGGAGGCCACGGCGACCGGCTCCGCCCAGCGCATCGACGACGAGACCGAGGGCATCCTGCCCTCCTCGGTCACCGAGGAGGGCAGGATCGCGGGGATACTCCAGCGCCCGCGCTCCTGCTACACCTGCAAGACCCGGTTCGTCGAGGTCGACTACTTCTACCACCAGCTCTGCGCGGACTGCGCCCGTCTGAACCGCGCCAAGCGCGACGCCCGCGCCGACCTCACCGGCAAGCGCGCGCTGCTCACCGGCGGGCGCGCCAAGATCGGCATGTACATCGCGCTCAGGCTGCTGCGCGACGGCGCGCACACCACGGTCACCACGCGCTTCCCCAAGGACGCCATCCGCCGCTTCAAGGCCATGGACGACTCCGGTGACTGGCTGCACCGCCTGGAGGTCGTCGGCATCGACCTGCGCGACCCGGCCCAGGCCGTGGCCCTCGCCGACCAGGTCGCCGCGGCGGGCCCGCTCGACATCCTCGTCAACAACGCGACCCAGACCGTACGACGGCTGCCGTCCGCGTACGCGGCGCTGGTCGAGGGCGAGAGCGCGCCGCTGCCCGCCGGGGAACTGCCCGCGCACCACGTCATCGGCGCGTTCGGATCCGGTGCGGTCGACGGGCTCGCCGCGCTGCCCGTGGGGATCTCCGGCCTCGACGCCCAGCAGGTCGCCGACCTCGCGCTGGTCGCGGGCAACGCCAGTGTCGCGCGGCACCTCGACGGCACCGCCATCGACGCGGGCGGGCTGGTCCCGGACGTGGTCGACACCAACACATGGGTGCAGACGATCGAGCAGATCTCGCCGGTGGAGCTCCTTGAGACCCAACTGTGCAACTACACCGCGCCGTTCATCCTGATCAGTGCGCTGCGTCCGTCGATGGCGGAGGCGGCGCGCAAGGCCGCGTCGAAGCGGGCGTACGTCGTGAACGTGTCGGCCATGGAGGGGGTCTTCGGGCGCGGCTACAAGGGTGCGGGGCATCCGAACACGAACGCCGCCAAGGCCGCGATGAACATGGTGACCCGGACCAGCGCGCAGGAGATGTTCCAGTCCGACGGCATCCTCATGACCTCGGTCGACACCGGCTGGATCACGGACGAGCGTCCCCACTACGACAAGCTGCGGCTGGCCGAGGAGGGGTTCCACGCGCCGTTGGACCTGGTGGACGGGGCGGCTCGGGTGTACGACCCGATCGTGCGGGGGGAAGACGGCGAGGACGTGTACGGGGTCTTCTTGAAGGACTACGCGCCGGGGAAGTGGTAGTCCGTCGTCGGCTGCGGGTTTGTGGGGGCTGGTCGCGCAGTTCCCCGCGCCCCCAGGTTGCGTAGGGCCTCCTGTGTCGACACGTGCGCCCGCTGCACTCGTGTTCCGCCGTCCACCAGTAGGTCCGCGCCGGTGATCCATGCCGCTGCGTCCGACGCCAGCCACACCACCGCCCTTGCGATGTCCTCCGGCTCTCCGATCCTGCCCAGTGGCAGGCCCGAGGCGATCTCCTGCTCGCCCGGCTCCCAGACGAAGCGGGCCATCTCCGTGCGGACCAGGCCGGGGGAGACGGAGTTGACCCGCACTCTCGGGGCGAGTTCGCCCGCCAACTGTTGGGTGAGGTGCAGCAGGGCCGCCTTGCTGGTGCCGTAGGCGCCGAGGCGGGGGCCCACATGCGCTGCGCCCTCGGTGCAGATGTTGATCACCGAGCCGCCGTGCTCGCGCATCCAGCCCCGCCACACGCCCTGCGTCAGCCGCAGCGCCGCCTCCACGTTGACGGTGAACGCGTTGCGCCACTCATCCGGGTCCACGTCCATCAGGGGGCCGTACGGCTGATTCGTCGCCGCGTTGTTGACGAGGATGTCCATGCGCCCGAACTCGCGCAGGGTCAGGTCGACGACCGACCGGAGGTGGTCGGGGTCCGCCACGCTGCCCGCGAGGCCTGTGCCCTTGAGGTCGGTGGCCACCCGGAGAACGTCCTCCGCGTCCCGTGCCGTCACACACACCCGCACTCCGGCGTCGGCGAGTTGCCGGGCCACGGCCAGACCGATCCCGCGCGTGCCGCCGGTGACGATCGCGGCCCGACCCGCCAGTCCTTCCAGTCCGTACGACGATGTCATCGCCGTACCGTCTCATGACGGACCGTCAGTCGACAGTCTCCAGACGGGAGTTGCGGGCGGCGACCAGTTCGAGGACCGCGCGCCAGTCCTCCAGGACGCCCGCGTCGAAGGCGGATGTGCGGGCCTCCTCGGCCGCGAGGCGCAGCAGGTCGTCGTCGGGGGCGGGGCCGTGGTGGCGCAGGAGACGGCAGACCCGTTCGCCGAGCAGGGTGCGGACGGCTTCGGCGGCCTGGGCGATGTCCTGCACCAGGCCCGCCACCTGGAGCTCCTTGTCGGCGGGCCGGCCGCGACGCAGCAGCGCGGCGGTCCGCAGGGCGTGCTCGCTCCCGCAGGCGTGCAGCAGATCCATCAGCTCGTCGACACTGCGCAGTTCCATACGCCAGACCTCCCGCCGGGCCGTCCGTTGCCGTGGTTCAGCAGATCATGGGCGCCTTGCGATTCGGCCAACGGCAACTGAACTGCGTGCCCCCCTTCGGCTCGAAGGGCCGGTCGGATCCGTAGGCCGAACGGGTGACTCCGGAAAGGTTCACCCTGTGACAAACCACCGCAGAACATGGCCGGAAGAAGCCAGGCGAATTGCAATGGTTACCCCTTGTTTTCAGCCCCTATCGAGCGGACCCCTGCTCATTTGGTTAATCTGTAGCGGACGGACGGCAGTACGGGGTCCCACCCACACCCATGGTCCGTCCCGGGACAAGCCGGTCACCACGGCCTGCTCTCACATGAGTTACCGGCGCCACCGCGTCCGAACCCGATCTCGACCCAGACCCGAGCGGGCGTCCAGCGCCGGACCATAGGTTGGCCAGGTACGTCCCGAGGGTGAGCCCGACACATAAGGAGTGCGCGGTGACACCGGAGAAGACGAATCGCGAACAGCGCCCCAAGGAACGCACGGAGCGCGCCGGCCGACGGCCGGGAGAACTCGGCAGCCTCGACGTGTGGGCGCGCTCCGCCCCCATCCGGCTCGCGGGGTACGAGGACGACCTCGCCGAGCCCCACATCCTGCCCAGCGTGGACTGACCGCAGGACCCTTCGCGATCGCCGACGGCATGGGCGTGCGAGACTCACGCCCATGCCGATCAGAGAAGCCGCGGCCGACGACTGGCCGCGGATCTGGCCTTTCTGGCACCGCATCGTGGCCGCCGGGGAGACCTACACCTGGGACCCGGACACCACCGAGGAAGCCGCCCGCGCGCTGTGGACGCATCCCGCCAAGCGCGTCTACGTCGTCGAGGACGACAGCGGAGCGCTGGTCGCCTCGGCCTACCTCACCCCCAACTACGGCGGCCCCGCCGCCCGCATCGCCAACGCGGGCTTCATGGTCGACCCCGACCAGGCCGGCCGCGGCTACGGCCGCGCCCTCGCGGAGCACATCCTGGCCGCCGCGAAGGCCCAGGGCTACCGGGGCATGGTGTTCAACGCCGTCGTCGAGACCAACCCGGCCGTGAAGCTCTGGACCTCCCTCGGCTTCACGATCCTGGGGACCGTGCCGGAGGCGTTCGACCACCCCCGGCATGGGCCGGTCGGGCTGCACGTCATGTACAAGGCGCTCTGAGAGGCGTCAGTCGAGCGGTGCCGTGCGCTGCCACGGCTGCCGTCGCTCCAACTCCTCCGCCAGGTCCAGCAGTACGGCCTCCGACCCAGGCCGCGCCACCAGTTGTACGGCGGTGGGGGCGCCCGAGGGCAGGGTGCCGAGGGGGACCGACATCGCCGGCCAGCCGGTGAGGTTCCACGGGGGAGTCAGGGGCGAGTAGTTGGAGTTGACCAGGACGTTGGCCAGCCAGCCGCGCTCGTGCCAGGGGCCCGCCTTGGGGGAGCGGCGGGCGAGGGCGGGAAGCAGCAGGACGTCGTGCTCGGCGAAGAAGGGTTCGAGGCGTCGGCGCAGCTCCTCGCGTGCCTTGCCCGTCCGAACCGTGCCGAGGAAGCGCCGCCCGATCGCCGCGTGCACCCGGGTGCGCCGGGCCAGCCGGCTCCGGTCGAGCCCCTCGGCGTCGACGGACGTACCCGCCGTCCAGGTGGTCAGTGACGTCAGGCTCAGCGACAGCGGATACGGCGGATCCGCGCGCCGCACTTGATGGCCCCCCTTGATGAGGAGCCCGGCCGCATCCCGTACGGCCTTCGTATACGGCTTGGTGACGGCGATCCCGGCGAGCGGGCTGCGCAGCGAGACGGCGACCTTCAGCGTGGCGTGCTCGTCCCGTCGTACGAACGAGCTGTCCGCCATGACCGAAAGCAGCAGCCGCGCGTCCTCGACGGTCGTCGCGAGCGGGCCGTTTTCGGACATGCCGAACCAGTCGCCGTCACTGATGCCGGCGGGGACCACCCCCGACCCCGGCTTGATGGTGACCAGGCCGCAGTTGGCCGCCGGGATGCGCAGCGAGCCCATGCCGTCGTTGCCGAGGGCGATCGGCACCAGGCCCGCGGCGACCGCGGCCGCGCTGCCGCCGGACGAGCCGCCCGCGTTGCGCGAGGTGTCCCACGGGTTGCGGGCGGTGCCGTGGACGCCCTCCGTAGTGCCGAAGACGCACAGCTCGGGGACGTTCGTGAGACCGACGACCACCACGCCCGCCGCCCGCAGGCGCGCCACGGTGACGTGGTCGTGGTCGGCGGGCGTGTCCGGGGTCGCGGCGGAGCCGACGCGGTTGCTCTCGCCGCGCACGGCGAGGTTGTCCTTGACCGCCACCGGCACACCGGCCAGCGGGAGTTCGTCCAGATCGCCCCGCGCCCCGACCTCGTCGGCCTCGGCGAGCGCGGCCTCGGCCCGCACCACCCGGAAGGCTCCGACACGGCCGTCCAGCCGCTCGATCCGGGCGAGGTGCTCGGCCACCACCTCCCGCGGCGTGACCCGCTTCTCGCGTACGGCGGCGGCGATCTCGGCGGCGGTCCTGCCGGCCCAGCTGGTCACGTGCGCTCCTCGGGGCTACTGGTGAGTACGTAGGGAGAACTCTGCCCGTGCGCGGGCGCCGAGTCGAGAGCGCTCGCGCTTGGACATTCGCACCGGTCCTCTTGGACTTTTCGCTTCCGGTTCGTCCGACGGAAGGCCGTTGACCAGCAGGTCATCCGATCTCTGGCCCAACTCTCGGCTCATTCAGCCCCGTTGACAGCTCTCCTGGTGGCCTCAATTATCAGCCATCCGATGAATAGGGAGTCGCTCATGAGGAAACGGCTGAGATTCGCCGCTGTCGTGGCGTTGCTGACGCTGCTCCTGACACCCGTCCCGGCGGTCGCGGGCGAGGCGTCGAGCACGCCGGTCACGGTGCCCGCCCTGACCGACTGGACGCCGGAGGCCGGGAGTTATGCGTTCGGGACCGGCACCCGGCTGGTGGCCGACAGTGCGGCCGAGCGCCGGGTCGCCTCGACGCTGGCCGGTGATCTTCGAGCGGCGGGACACGGGAGTGTGCCCGTCGTCCGGGGTGGTGCCGCCGCCGGTTCCGGTGACATCGTTATCGACGTCAGGCCGTCCAGGACCTCGCTCGGCGCCGAGGGCTACGAACTGCGCGCCGGGCGGAGCCTGTCGATCACCGGCGCCACCGAGACCGGCGCCTTCTACGGCACCCGGACCCTCCTCCAACTCCTCGCCCAGGGCGACCGGATCCCCGCCGGCCGCACCGTCGACGTGCCGCGCTACAAGGAGCGCGGGGTCGGCGTGTGCGCCTGCTACATCCACATCACGCTGCCCTGGATGGAGAACCTCGTCCGCGAGATGGCGTACAACAAGCTCAACCAGCTGCTCGTGGAGCTGAAGGTGAAGAGCGACGCCCATCCCGAGGCCAACACCTGGGGCTACTACACCAAGGACGAGATCCGGCAGCTCGTCGCACTCGGCGACAAGTACCACGTCGAGGTCATCCCCGAGATCAACTCCCCGGGCCACATGGACCCCTGGATCGAGAACCGCCCCGACCTGCAACTGACCGACTCCGACGGCAACAAGCAGCCCGCCCGGCTCGACGTCACCCAGCAGGCGGCCTTCGACTACTACACCAGCCTGATGGACGAGTACGCGCAGGTCTTCACCGCGAAGTCCTGGCACATGGGTGCCGACGAGTACATGCTCGGCTCCGACTACTCCAAGTACCCGCAGATGCTCAAGTACGCCCAGCAGAAGTACGGTTCGGACGCCACTCCGCAGGACGCCTACATCGACTTCATCAACCGCGTCCACGACTACGCGGCGGGCAAGGGCGTCAAGCTGCGCATCTGGAACGACGGCCTGACCGGCGCCAACACCGTCCCGGTCGACCAGGACACCACCGTCGAGCACTGGCTGAACGTCGCGGTGAAGCCGAGTCAACTCATCGCGCAGGGCTACTCGGTGATGAACGCCGCGTACTCCCTCTACCTGATCCGTGGCGGCTTCCACAGCGACACCGCGTCGCTGTACGACCAGAGTTGGGACCCGCGCAGCTTCGAGGGCGAGAAGCTGACGTCAGCCCAGGGCGTTACCGGCGCGAAGATCAGCCTGTGGCCGGACAACGGACGCGGGGAGACCGAGAACGAGGTCGCCGTCGCACTCTGGCCCGCGCTGCGGCATGTCGCGCAGGCGACGTGGGGTGATCCGCATCCTGATGCTACTTACAGTGCCTTTGTCGCACGCGGTACGGCTGTTGGGCACGCACCGGGCTGGCGGGACCTGGCCCGGGTGCCGGTCGCGGACGGGAAGTACACCTTGGGGGCTGAGGGGCAGTCGTTCACGGCGACGCTGCGGCGGACGGCGGACGGTTACGCGACCCTGCGGTCGGACGCCGGATGTCTCGCGATCAGCGGCGGCAAGCTGACGCTCAACGTGCCGTTGCAGCCCGGCGTCGAGGCGACCTGGGACACCTGCGACGCGTCGAGCACCCTGCAGCGCTGGCAGTTGCTGCCCGAGGCGGGCGGCTACCGGCTGGTGAACGCGATCACGCAGATGGCGCTGACCGTCACGGACGACGGCCGGATCGTGCAGTACCCGGCCGACCAACGCAAGCCCGCAGTCTGGCACTTGAGCTGAGGAGCGCTCTCCCATGACCCTTTCCAGACGACTCTTCGTCGCCGCGGCGGGCGCGCTCGCCGTGACCGGGATCCCCACCCCGGCCCTGGCCCTCTCCGGCGACGACCGCTTCTACCGCATCCCGGTGTCGGCGACCGACACCGAGGCCGACCTCGTCCGCAAGGCGTCCCAAGTCCGGCCCACCGCACGGCAGATCGCCTGGCAGAGCCTGGAGCGCACCGCGTTCCTGCACTTCGGCGTGAACACCTTCACCGGCCTGGAGTGGGGCACCGGCGACGAGGATCCGAACGTCTTCCAGCCAACCGGTCTCGACACCGACCAGTGGGCGCGGGCGTTGGTGGACGGCGGCTTCAAACTCGCCATCCTCACCGTCAAGCACCACGACGGCTTCGTCCTCTACCCCTCCCGCTACACCAACCACACGGTGGCGTCGAGCAGTTGGCGTGACGGGCGCGGCGATGTCCTGCGCTCCTTCGCCGACTCGATGCGACGGTACGGCCTGAAGGTCGGCGTCTACATCTCGCCGGCCGACGAGAACCAGTACCTGCACGGGGTGTACGCCAACGGCAGCGCGCGCTCGCCGCGCACGATCCCGACCCTGGTGGAGGGCGACGACCGCTCGCCGGACCGCTTCCACACCCTCGACGGCACCGACTACGGCGCCCACATGCTCAACACGCTGTACGAGGTGCTCACCGAGTACGGGCAGGTCGACGAGGTGTGGTTCGACGGCGCCCAGGGGCACATCCCGCCCGACAAGGTGGAGAGCTACGACTGGGACAGCTGGTACAGCCTGGTCCGCTCCCTCGCCCCCGACGCGGCGATCGCCGTCACCGGCCCCGACCTGCGCTGGGTCGGCAACGAGAGCGGTATCGCGCGCGAGGACGAGTGGAGTGTCATCCCGGTCAAGGAGAACCAGTACGGCCGCACGGACTGGGCGCTGTCCTACGACACTCCGGACGAGGGCAGCCGGGACGCGCTGGTCGCGGCTCAGCCGACGACCGACTTCCTCCAGTGGTGGCCGGCCGAGTGCGACGTCTCCATCCGCGACGGCTGGTTCTACCACCCCGACCAACAGCCCAAGTCCGTCGACTACTTGACGGAGATCTTCTTCGGCTCGGTGGGCCGCAACGCGGTCCTTCTCCTGAACGTCCCACCGGACACGGACGGTCTGCTGCACGACACGGATGTGGTCCGCCTACGTGAGTTCCGCGAACGCATCGAACGCGAACTCCCGGAGGACCTGGCCCGACACGGCCGTACGACCTCGTCCCCGGGCCGTGTCACCGTCGACCTGGGCCGGGCCCAGGAGGTCGACCGCATCCGCCTCGCCGAGGACATCCGGAACGGACAACAGGTGGAGAGCTTCGTCGTCGAGGTGTTGAGTGACGACGGCTGGACCGAGGTGGCCTCCGCCGGAACGATCGGCGCGAGCCGCATCCTCCTCCTGCCGACACCGGTCACGGCACGGCGCTGGCGGCTGCGGGTGACGCAGTCGCGAAGTGCCGTACGGATCTCGGAGTTCGGTCTGTACAGGTCCGCACTCTGAGGAAGCGGGTGGCCACCGGGTTGTCGGCGGCCTGGTGGCCACCCTTCACCGCAGCCGCCAGTCGAAGGGCACCAAGTCCCTCTTTGGTACGTGTGCAACTCGGCTTGCCTGCCTGCCTTTTTGAAGGCTGCCGCGGTCTCGCGTCTCCACTCGGCGGGCAGGTGTTGTCCGCGGTGCCGTGCTCGGATGAGCGCGTGGAGCGAGACGGGGTCCGAGGACGACGTCACGGTCGGCGAGGGGCTCGGGCTGCGTGCTCTGGCGTCAGCGTTCCTACGTCGCCCTTGGGGCGTCCGGCACGCACCTGCGTAGGTCGGCGGGGAGGAGGGTGAGGATGTGGGGGCGGTCGGGGTGGAGGGGGTCGAGTTGGAGGGCGAGGCGCAGTAGGCCCAGGTGTGCTTCGGCGGGTTCGTGGTGGGCGCTCAGCTTCTCGGCCGCTTCGATCCGTACGGGGACGGGGGCGTTCGGGTCGGCCAGCACGGCGCGGAGCACCTCCTTCGCTCGGGTGCGTGCCGTGCGCCACTTCATGAGTTCCGTCGCGGCCAGGACGTGGTGGTGGGCGTGCGCCTGGTCGTCGTCCACCACCCGGCGGCAGGCGGCCTCCGCCTCGCTCCCGACGTCGAGCTTCGTCCACGCGGCGGCCGCGGCGAGGTGCGCTTCGGGGTCGGTGGTGTCGGGGCCCGAGAGCGACCGGAGGAGGTGGCGGCCTTCCTCGCCCAGGTCCTCGGCGAGCAGGGCGGCGGCGCGGGCGCGGACCTGGACGGGGTGGGCGGGGTCGGAGGCCAGGGCACGGGTCACCGGGATGCGGTTCAACGCACCGCTCGCCGGGAGGTGTTCGCAGATCGCGACGCGGAGTTCCGGGGGCGTTTCGGCGTCGGCGGCCAGAGGGAACCAGGGCTCGTCGAGGGTGCGGCCGGCGGCCGCGACGGCTGCGCATCTGTCCTGAAGGGGGGCCGTGTCGTCCTTGGCCCAGGCGAGCAGCTTGTCCTGGACACGATCGGAGGCACTCTCGTCGCGTATCAGGATCCACGGCCGGTGGGGATGGGCGAGCACTTCGGGCCGCCGTTGCTCGACGAGGTCGACCCACTGCGCGGCGGCCGTGAGGAGATCGGCCCCGGCAAGGGCGCCGGCCGGCACGGACGTACCCTCCTCGTCCTGGTAGAAGGACAGGGTCTGCCACAGGGCCGGGTGGGACGTGTGGCTGGACAGCGTTCCCGTCATCGAGTGGAGGCTCAGGCGGTACAGAGGGTCGTGGCCGACATCCGACATCAGCGCCTTCCACCGCGGGTACGGGATCAGTCCGATCAGTTCGGAGGCGGCCCGGACCCGGACGGAGGGGGTGGTCGCGGGGTCCTCCGCGATGCCGGTCAGGACGCGGCGGGCGCGGGGGACGACGGCCGACCGGTTCAGGTGAGACCCTCCCTCGAACTCCAGCAACGACTCCGCGGGCACCGATTCGTCGTCGATCAGCGCCTCCAGACGGCCGCGGAGCGGGGCGTCCGGCGTCAGGTTGTCGGCCAGGTCCAGGAGGCGCCACAGGTGTTCGTCGGGCAGCCCGGCCTCGTCGAGCAGCCGGTGCAGCGTCTCGGACGCGGCGCGTACGTCCACTTCCGCCAGGACGGCGAGCGCCTGGACGCGGTGGGTCATGCCCCCGTACGCGTCCTCGGCGACGCGGCGCAACAGCCCTGAGGCGGTGTCGCGGTCACCGGCTTCGAGCAACCGCGTCGCCGCTTCCCGCCGTACGTCCGCGGGCAGGGCCGGGTCCGCGGAGATCGAGGCGAGCAGGCTGTCGGTGTCGGCAGCACCCAGCTCGTCCAGGGCCACGGCCGCCTCGAGCCGGTCCGCGGCGCCGATGCCCGTGTCCGTCGCCAGGCACAGCAAAGAGGTGTGCAGGTCGTCCGTGGCGGCGAGCGTCCGCAGCAGGTCCAGGTGGGCGACCCGGTCTTCGACGGCGAGCGCGGGGTCGTGGAAGGTCCGCAGCGCCAGCTGCCGGAACTTGGCGGATTCCCCCACCTCGTGCAGCATCCGAGGCAGGTAGGAGCCGACGCTCCAGCGATCCGGAGGAGCGGCCAACAGGCCATCCACGCATGCCATCGCGACGGATCGCCGTCCGAGCCGGGCGAGTCGGGCCATGGCTTCGATACGGGTGGGGCCGCTCAGCCGCTCGTCGCGTGCCACGCGTTCGGCCAGCGCCACGTCGTCGATGTGGGACACAGCCGTGGCCATGGCGTTCTGCGACGAGTCGGGACTGGCGACGACCTGCGTGTGGACGAGGCGCACCACCTCCTCGCTCCGGTGGCCCGGGGCCTCCGGGAGCAGGAACACCGCCCGGTGCCGCAGATACAGGGGCACGGCAGGATCCCCGCACAGGTCCGCGAGAATCTCGGGTCGCACCGGCGTCAGCAGACAGCCCTTCAGGAAGCGGGTCAGGTACGGGTCCCCGGCAAGAACGGGGTTGTCGTCCAAGGCGTCGGCCAGAGCGGTGAGGGTCGCCTCGGGAAGACCGTCGGGGAGAATGTCCACCAGATGGTTGACATGCTGGTAGGGGAACTCCGAGGTCCGCAGCAGTGTGCTGAGCGCGTCCGTCCCGGCGGGGTGGTCCAGCAGAAGGAGCCCGTTGGCCGCTTCCTGCCGTGTCTCGGGGACCTGGTCGGGATCTTCGGCCAGGGCGAGCAGACGACGGCATGCGGCCTCGACATCCCCCGCTCCGGCCAACAGCGCCGCCGCCAAGAGCAAGGCCGCCACGACGCGTCGGCCGCCCGGCAGATCCGGGTCGTCGGCCACTGCCCTCGCGAGATCGCCCGCACCGTCGACGGCTCGCCGCACACAGTGCTTGAGCGCCTCGACACGCACTCCGTGCGGCACGGCCCGATCGGCGACCACTCCCACCAGCCCCCGCCCGTCGAGCACCGCGAACAACCGATCCAGCACGGTGGTCACATCGAGGTCGCCCACGGTCACGGACCGGCCGTACAGCTTGATCACCGCACGGGTGAACCGCGCCGTCAACTCCTCGTCCGTCACCAGTTCGTCGCTCAGGATCGTCGCGCACAGCAGCAGGTCGCGCCAGCCGCCGCCGTCGACGACCGTACGCAGGAACTCCTCCAACGACATGCCCTGTTCGCGCCAGCGGGCGGCCATGAACAGCACGAGGTTGGGGCGTTCGGCCGCGATCGCCTCGCGTACGGTGGCGAGGGCCTGCGGGGCCTTGGGGTTGAGGCGGTCCGCGAGGGAGCACCCGGCCAGGTACTCCTGGACGGTGTGGTGCAGGAAGCGCAGGTCGTCGCCGCGCCGCAGGACCAGCCCGGTGAAGGCGAGAGCGCCAAGGACCGTGTCCCGGTCGGGAGTTGTGTCGGGGTGGCGCTCGTTGAGCAGGTCCCGCACCTGGTCGAGCAGGGGACGCGGATCCCCGCTCTGCCGTGCCTCGGCCGCCGGGTACAACACGTCGTGCACCCGGTCCAGCAGATCCGGCGTGATGCCGTGACCGGCCCGGCCGCTGCGGCGCAGGCGCGCCGAGCCCCGCTCCCGCAGGATGGCGACGAACCGTGCGTAGAGCTCGGCCGGGTTGCGGGGCAGCTCGTGCAAAGCGGCGACCACGCAGATCATCGTCAAGTACAGCGGGTTGCGGGCGACTTCGGAGAGTCGGCCGAGGCGCAGTCCGCCCGTCAGCTCCGTCGCCCGCCGCGCGGCGTCCGGAACGCCCAGCGCCGCGAACCAGGCGTGGGCGACGCTCTCGATCTCCTGGTCGCCGAACTCCATCAGCGAGTAACGGCGCAGCAGGCTCAGCCGGTTCATCTCGGCGGTGACCAGCGAGCGGCTGGCGACGACGAAACGCAGATACGGTTCGCGGGCCCAACTCTGCACCAGCCGGATGACTTTGCCGCGCTCCTCCGGGTCCAGGATCTCGTCGAGTCCGTCGACACAGACCAGCCAGTCCACCGAGGGCAGCGGGCCGGCCTCGAAGAACGCCGGGGGCAGGGAGCGCCGTAGACCGGGCAGATCGCGTCCGACGGCCCGGGCCAGTGCCTCCGGGAAGGGCAGGTCCAGGAGTTGGTCGGCGCCGACCCGCACGGGGATGTACGAGGGCGCCCGCTCCGGGTCGTCCAGCCAGGCGGCGGCCGCCGTACAGGTCAGCCGCCGCAGCAGGCTCGACTTGCCGGTGCCGGCGCCGCCGGTGAACAGCACGTGCCGGTCGTCGGCGAGGACGCTCTCGGCGGCCGGCCGCTCCCGGGACGGGGACCGGCGGTCACGGCCCGGGCGGCGGGGATCCGGGTCCGCGAACGCCGCTTCGTCCTCCGCCTCGTCGGCGGCCGACGCCTCCTGGCGGACGTACACGGTGGACAGAGGGATGTCCTGGGCGTCGGTCAGCAGGGCGGCGTACGGATGCTCGTCGGCCGCGTCCCACGCGGCCTTCAGATAGTCGCGCAACTGGGCGCCGGGGTGGCGGAACTCCCCGGCCCGCAACTGCTCGTCGGTGAGCGCGTTCAGCCAGGGCACGGGCGGTGCCGGGGCGGGGCAGCGGGACAGGATCTCGGCGAGCGGGACCATGTGCGTGCTGCCCGCCTTGTTCGAGCGGGCGAGCATCCCGCACACCCCGCCGGTGCGCTCGTTGACCACCGGACTGCCGCTGAAACCCTCGCCGACCGGGGTGCCGTAGCCGCGGGGCATCGGCATGGCGTCCTCGAACGCCAGCCGGGAGTCGCCCTGGTACTCCAGTGCGGCCCACTGGCCCGCGCGGTAGTCGCCGCGCGGATGGCCGTAGACCCACATACGGTCGCCGAACGCCGTGTGCGGCGCGGTCAGCACGTACGGCGGGGCGGGTGCCGTCTCCTCGAAGCGCAGGAACGCGATGTCCAGGCCGTTCGCCGCGCGGTGGAGCGAGCCCTCGGACAGGGTCAGGGTGAGTTCGGTGCCGGTCGCCACGATGCGGCCGCGCACCGCGGTGACCCCGGCGACCACGTGCGCGCAGGTGACCACGGTGCCGGGGGCGAGGACGAACCCGGTACCGCCGCCGCTGCCGTCCAGGAGGTCCAGGGCGACGGTGGCGGCCTCCAGCGGATGTCTCCAGCCGTCCATGCCTACGACCCCGAAGTCCCCCCGGTTTCCGGAGCGGTGAACTCCAGTGTCACCTTCCACGCCGACTTGGAGGACGCCTTGCCGACCACCGCGAGCAACTGGCCGGTGTCCAGGGAGACATCGCAGCCGAACTCCACCGTCGCCCTCGACGCGCCGGTCTGCTGAAGGCGGGTGCCCATGGCCCGGGCCACGGCGGTCAGACTGTCGAGCACGGTCTCCAGCCGCGGGGTCCGCCAGGCGATCTCCTGCTCCTCGGCCAGTCCGGATCCGCTCTGCGCCGCGGCCGGGTTCACCGAGACAAGGATCTTCCGACCGTCCACCTCGACAGGGACGGTCACCTCCGCTTCGTCGCCCAACTTCCTTGCCCTTTCCCCCGATCCGGACGGATGGCTCATCGTAGCGGCCGTGCCCCACGGGCCACGCCGGTGCTGTCCCGCACGATCAGCCGCGGTACCGGCACGCGTACGGTCCGTGCCGGCCCCCCGTCCAGCAGCGCCGTCAGCTCGGTCGCCGCCGTACGCCCGAACGCCACGCTGTCGCGGGAGAGGGCGGAGAGCCACGGCTTGACCATGCGGCACAGGGCCGAGTCCTCCCAGGCGACCACCGAGACGTCGGCCGGGACCGAGCGGCCCAGGTCGGTCGCGGTGGCTACCCCGGCGAGGGCCATCACGTCGTTGTCGTAGATCAGCGCGGTGGGGGGAGTGGCGGCCTCCAGGACCCGGCGGGTGACGGCCGCGCCCTCCGCGTCGGAGTAGTCCGTGGTCACCGACTCGACACCGGTCAGGCCGCGCCGCGCGGCCTCCGCGCGCAGGGTGCGGATACGGCGCTCGGTGTGCGCGAGGCCCGGCAGGCCCGCGATGTGCACGATCCGGCGGTGGCCGAGCGCGTACAACTCGTCGACCACGGCGGCCATCGCGCCCGCGTCGTCCGCCCAGACGGTCGACAGGCCCGGGTGACGTTCGTCGGGGGCGCCGCCGATCACCACGCCGGGCAGGCCGAGTTCGTCCAGGAGGCCGGGGCGCGGGTCGTCGGTACGCGGGTCGACGACCAGGACGCCGTCCACACGGTGCTCCGCCCACCAGCGGCGGTACACCCCGCACTCCTCCTCTACATCCTCGGCCACCTGGAACAGCAGGCCCAGATGCCGCTCGGCCAGCACCTCCTGTATGCCGGAGACCAGTTGGAGGAAGAACGAGTCCACGCCCAGCGTCACCGCCGGGCGGGCCAGGACGAAGCCGACCGTGGCCGCGCCCTCGCCGGACAGTGCGCGGGCCGCCGTGCTGGGCCGCCAGCCGAGCTCCTCCGCCACCTGGCGGACCCGGTCGCGGGTGTCGTCCGAGACACCGGGGCGGTTGTTGAGCGCGAACGAGACAGCGCTCTGGGAGACCCCGGCGTGCCGCGCGATGTCCTTCATCGTGGGGCGGCGGGCCGGCGTCCGCTTGCCTGACATGGTGATTCCCCATTCCCCGGACGCATTGCGGCGCCAGTATGCACTAATGCGGTTCAGCTGAGTCAACCTAATGCGTATTAGTCACTAAACAAATTAGCTGTGCGAGATGCATTGACGGGCCCGTGGAACGGCGTGCAGGGTCTGCGTCGTTGGCCAACTCCGCCGCAAAGGAGACCGGTTCGCCGTGCCCATGTCCCGCAGAACCTTCGCCGCTGCCGCCGTCTGCGCCCTACTGCCGCTGAGCGCCTGCGGCTCCGGGAGCGACGACGGCGGCTCGTCCGACGCCTCCGGCAAGATCGAGGGCGACATCACCTTCCAGACCTGGAACCTCAGGGCGAACTTCAAGGACTACTTCGAGGGCCTGATCGCCGACTTCGAGAAGAAGTACCCCGGCACCAAGGTCAAGTGGATCGACCAGCCCGCCGAGGGCTACGCCGACAAGATCAGCGCCGACGCCGCGGGCGGCACCCTGCCCGACGTCGTCAACGTCTCCCCGGACCTGGTCGCGCCCCTCGCCAAGGCCGGCCTCGCGCTCGACCTCGACAAGGCGGCCGCCCAGTACAAGAAGGAGTACCTCGCCGGAGCCTGGGCCAGCCACGAGATACCTGGCATGACCGGCACGTACGCCTTCCCCTGGTACCTCAACACCGGCCCGCTCTTCTACAACAAGTCCCTCTTCAAGGAGGCCGGGCTCGACCCCGACCAGCCGCCGAAGACGTACGACGACCTCTTCGCCGACGCCCTCCAGATCGCGAAGAACAGCGACGGCAAGGTCGCCACCCTCGCCAACGTGCCGACGATCGAGGACTTCGGCCGCTACGGCGTCGAGCTGATGAACTCCGGCGGCACCGCCTTCGCCTTCAACGACGCCAAGGGCATCGAACTCCTCACCAAGTACAAGGAGTTGTACGACGCGAAGGCGCTCGACCCGCAGGCGCTGACCGCGACTCCCGAATCCTCCGGCAAGAAGTTCCTCACCGAGGCCGTCGCCATGAACCCCGGCAGCGCCCTGGACCTCGGCAACTTCAAGAAGCAGGCGCCGAACCTGTACAAGAACATCGGTATCACCGACCAGATCACCAGCACCGGCCACGTCAACATGTACGTGATGGGCGTGATGGTGAACGCGCAGAGCAAGAAGAAGGCCGCCTCCGTCGCCTTCGCGCACTACGTCACCGACGCCGAGCACCAGATGTCCTTCGCCAAGAAGGTCGCCATCTTCCCGAGCACCGCCGGCTCTCTGGACGACCCGTACTTCACCAAGGAGGACGGCACGGACGAGACGCGGGTGCGGATCGCCGCCGCCAAGTCCCTGAAGAACGCGGTCAATTACACGCCCGTGCTGTTCAGCGAGCAGATGAAGACCGCCCTGCGCAACGAGGTCGCCAAGGCGCTCCAGGGCAAGGAGAGCCCCGAGGAAGCTCTCGACAACGCTGTCAAGGCGTGCAACACGCTGCTCCAGCAGCAGGGATGACCATGTCCTCGTCCACCGTGTCCCGGGTGCGGCGCCAACTGCCGACGAGCCCTTGGCTGTTCGCCGCACCCGGACTGCTCGTCATCGGCGTGTTCATCCTGTACCCGTTCGTCTCCACACTGGTCAACGCCTTCACGGACAAGCGCACCCTGATCCCGGGGGAGTTCGTCGGCCTCGCCAACTTCCGTGAGCTGCTGCACGACGACATGTTCTGGATCGGCCTGCGCAACAGCACACTGTACGTCCTCGGGGTCGTCCCCGCGCTGGTGATCCTGCCGCTGCTGCTCGCCCTGCTCGTGCAGAAGAACATCCCCGGCATCACCTTCTTCCGGTCCGCCTTCTACACCCCGGTCGTCGCCTCGATCGTGGTCGTCGGCCTGATCTGGGTGTGGCTCCTCGACGAACGCGGCCTGATCAACTCGCTGTTGGAGACCATAGGGGTCGGCCGGATCGGCTTCCTCAGCGACCAGTGGCTGCTGTTGCTGAGCGCCATGGCCGTGACGGTCTGGAAGGGCCTCGGCTACTACATGATCATTTACCTGGCGGCGCTGGCGAACGTGCCGCGCGAGCTGCACGAGGCCGCGGCGATGGACGGCGCGGGTGCCGTGCGGCGCTTTGTGACGGTGACCGTTCCGGCCGTCCGTTCGACCATGGCCCTCGTCGGGGCGCTGTCCTCGGTCGCCGCCTTCAAGGTGTTCTCCGAGGTGTATCTGATGGCGGGCCCTAGTGGGGGACCGGCGGGCGAGGACACCACGCTCGTGATGCTGGTCCAGCGCACCGGCACCGGGCTGACCGGCAGGGTCGGTTACGCCTCCGCGCTCTCCGTCGTCGTCTTCGTCGTCACCGTGGCGCTGATGCTGCTGGTGCTGCGAGCCGATCGGAGAGGGGAGTCGTGACCCGGGTACGCAAAGGCGAACTGCTGCTGAGATACGCGCTGTTGCTCGCCGTCCTCGCCCTCACCGTCGGCCCCTTCCTCTGGCAGCTGTCGACCTCGCTGAAGGGACCCACCGAGGACATCTACAGCTCGCCGCCGACCTTTCTGCCCGAGCATCCGACCCTGCACAACTACGAACGGGTCGCCGACACCATCCCCGTCTGGGACTACGCCTTCAACTCGCTCAAGGTCGCCACCGCCAACGTCGTTACGAACTGCGTCGGTTCGGCCCTCGCCGGCTACGCCCTGGCCCGACTGCGCTACCGGGGCCGCCGCGCCGCCACCCTCGCCTTCATCCTGGCGATGCTCGTGCCGGTGGAGGGCATCATCATCGCGCAGTTCACGACCATGCGGGAGCTGGGCCTCAACAACACCCTGATCGGTGTGGTGCTGCCCGGCTGCATCGGTGCCATGAACGTGCTCCTGATGCGCAACGCCTTCCTCAACCTCCCGTACGAGATCGAGGAGGCGGCCTACGTCGACGGCGCCAACGTCTGGCAGCGGTTCCTGCGGATCGCGCTGCCCGCGGTGAAGGGCACGATCGCCGTCGTCGCGATCTTCGCCTTCATGGGCGCCTGGGACGACTTCCTGTGGCCGCTCATCGTGCTGAGCGACCCGTCCAAGTTCACGCTGACCATCGGCCTCAACTACCTGCACGGCACGTTCGCCAACGACGAACGGCTCGTCGCCGCGGGCACGGTCATCGCCGTGGCACCGCTGATCGCCCTCTTCGCCTGTCTCCAGCGGTACTTCTTCCGCGGGGTGGGCGAGGGCGCGGTGAAGGGCTGAACTCCGTACCTCCGTACACAAGGACACGCATGCCTGCTGCCGTGCGCTTCGGCGTCAACTACACCCCGAGCGTCGGGTGGTTCCACCACTGGCTCGACTTCGACCTCGACTCCGTCCGCGCCGACCTCGACTCCATCGCCGCGCTGGGCCTGGACCACATCCGGGTCTTCCCGCTGTGGCCCTACTTCCAGCCGAACCGCACGCTGATCCGCGCCCGGGCCGTCGCCGACCTCGTACGGCTCGTCGACGCCGCCGCCGAACGCGGGCTCGACGTCAACGTCGACGGTCTGCAAGGGCACTTGAGCAGCTTCGACTTCCTGCCGGCCTGGACCAGGACCTGGCACCGCCGCAACCTCTTCACCGACCCGAAGGCCGTCGAGGGCCAGGCCGCCTACCTGCGCACCCTCGCGGCGGCACTGGCGGACCGCCCCAACTTCCTCGGCATGACCCTCGGCAACGAGGTCAACCAGTTCTCCGCGGACCCGCATCCCGACCCCGACCGGGCCACCTCCGAGCAGATCGACGCCTGGCTCACGCGGATGCTCGCCGCCTGCGAGGAGGGCGCCCCCGGCAGACTGCACCTGCACGCCGAGTACGACGCCACCTGGTACCAGGACGACCAGCCCTTCACCCCCGGCCAGGCCGCCCGGCACGGCGCCGTCACCGCCGTGCACTCCTGGGTCTTCAACGGCACCGCCCAGCGGCACGGGCGCGAGTCGGTCCCGAGCGAGCATCACGCCGCCTACCTGGTCGAGTTGAGCAAGGCCTGGGCCGACGACCCCGCACGGCCCGTCTGGCTCCAGGAGGTCGGCGCGCCCGCGCCCCTGGTGCCGCCCGAGCACGCCGCCGCCTTCACCGAGGCGACGGTCCGCAACGCCCTGGACTGCCCCGACCTGTGGGGCATCACCTGGTGGTGCTCCCACGACGTGTCCCGGAGCCTGGCCGACTTCCCTGAACTGGAGTACGGGCTCGGCCTGTTGACCAACGACCGGCAACCGAAGCCGGCCGCACGGGTCCTGGAGCGGGCGGCGCGCTCACCGTCGTCCGCCGCTCCTGGACGTCGTACGACAGCACTGGTCGTCCCCTCCGACCCCGGGGCCCGCTCCCGGTGCGCACCCGGCGGGCCGGTCTTCGACGCCTACTTCCGGCTGGTCGCCGACGGCGCTCGCCCCACCACCGTCCTCGACGTGCGTGCCTCGGATGCGGAGCACCTCTCCGCGCGCGGCATCACCGAGGTCGTCACGTCCGATCAGGTACTCCCCACCCCACAAGGAGGCACCCGCTCGTGAAACCCACCAGACGTACGGTCCTGCTCGCCGCGACCGCGGCGGCGCTGTTCCCCGGAGTCCCGGCGAGGGCAGCGGCGGCGACCGCGCTCCAGCCCTACGCCAACTACTGGTACCCGGACTCCCTTCCGTCCGGCACGCCCGGCACCGGCATCACCTGGCGCAGTCTCAAGGCATGGCGGGCGGCCGACGACGCCGATCTCGCCTTCAACGCGGCCGCCGTCCCGCTCGCCGCCCGCTTCACGCCAACTCCGGTGAACACGACGGCCCGTTCGGGGCAGGCGCGGATCCAGTCGCTGGTGTCCTTCGGACCGACATCCTCCAACCCATCGCAGGGGTCGGCGACTTCGGACTACTACGCCTTCGGGCACTGGGCCTACGTCGACGAACTCGTCTTCTGGGGCGGCTCGTCGGGGGAGGGGCTGATCCTCGCGCCGAACGCGCCGATCGTGGACGCCGCCCACCGGCACGGCGTCCCCGTCCTCGGCAACATCTTCCTGCCGCCGGTCGCCTACGGCGGGCAGTTGCAGTGGACGCGTGACCTGGTGCAGAGGGACGCGGCCGGGCACTACCCGCTGGCCACCCAACTCGTCGCGGTGGCTTCGGCGTACGGCTTCGACGGGTGGTTCGTGAATGCCGAGACCGGGGGCGGGGACGCGGCGCTCGGGGCGGACATGCTGGGGTTCGTACGCGAGCTGAAGTCGCTCGCTGTTGCCGTCGGGCAGCGGGTGACCTGGTACGACTCGATGACGGTGAGCGGGTCGGTGAGCTGGCAGGGTGCGCTGAACAGCCGTAACCAGGCGTTCTTCCAGGCCGCCGACGACATGTTCGTCGACTTCCGGTGGACGGCGAGCAGTCTGGCTTCGTCGGGGACGCTGGCCGGCCAACTGGGGCGCAGCCGCTACGAGTTGTGGGCGGGTGTGGATGTCGAGGCCAACGGCTGGAACACCTCCGAGAACTGGGACGCGATCGTGCCCCGGGACAAGACCCATGTGACCTCGATCGGGCTGTACCGGCCGGAGTGGACGCGCAACCACCTGCCGTCGGGGCAGCGCGGGCCGGGGGACTTCCACGCGGCCGACGACCGGTTCTGGACGGGACGGTCGCTGGATCCTTCGCAGCCGGACGCGACGGACAGCTGGCGGGCGCCGGCGGTGTCGGTCGCGGACCGGTCGACGGTTTCGGCCGTGCCGTTCGCGAGTGTCTTCAACACCGGGCATGGGCTGCGGTGGTACGAGGGCGGGGTGGTCACCTCGGACGCGGCCTGGAACCACCTCGGGCTCCAGGACCGGCTGCCGTCGCGGCAGTGGGTGGTGCGGACGTCGGGGACGCGGCCGACGGTCTCCTTCGACTTCGCCGATGCCTGGCGGGGCGGCAGCAGTGTGCTGGTGGCCGGTGAACCAACCGCTCCGGTGACGGTGGATCTGTACGCTTCACGGCTGCCGGTGGGTGTTGACACGGTTGTCGAGCTGACACACCGGATAGATGCGGGCGCTGTGAACGTCGAGCTCGCGGTGGCGACGGCCGAGCCCGGTTCACCGGGCGCGACACCGCCGTACACCTATCTGCCCGTTGTGCCTGTGAACTCGGTCAACGGGTGGCAGACGATGACGATGCGGCTCACAGGGCTCTCCGGGACCGGGACCGTCAACGCGCTCGGTGTGCGGCTCACCGCGACCGAGGGGCCTGTGAAGTGGCGGCTCGGCGGTATCGCGGTGCGTGAGGCGGGTGTGCCGGAGGTGCCGGGTGAGGCCTCTGACCTGCGTGTCACCGACGCCTCGGGCGGAGACCTGCGGCTGGCCTGGAACCCCGCGCCAGGCGAGGTCCGTCACTACACCCTGCACCGCGTCCTCCCCGACGGCACCCGGCGCTTCCTCGGCGGCACCTGCCAGCGGGCGTACTTCCTCGGCGGCCTCCAGCCCGAGCAGGGGGAGGCGGCGGCGCGGTTCGAACTGCGTGCCGTAGGGGAGCTGTACACAGCGTCGGCCCCCGCGACCGTCACGCACACCTGGTAAACCGCGCCACCCGGTAGTCCGCGCCACCCGGAATCCGCATCCGACCCCTGGAGCACCCCGCATGCATGACGACCGCAACCTGGTCGAAGCCCGTCTCAAGCGCGTCCTCGACGAGCGTGTCCGCCCCGCCGTGTACCCCGAGTCCGTACCGCTGGAGGTGGCGGTCTGGCACGCGCCCGGTGAGCCCGTGCCGGTCGCCGAGGGGCTCGCGGCCGAGCCGGAGCCGATCGCCGTGAGCGCCCGCTGGGGTGCTCCCTGGGGCACCAGCTGGTTCCGCGTCACCGGGACCGTTCCCGAGGCGTGGGCCGGGAAGACCGTCGAGGCCCTCCTCGACCTCGGCTTCGACGAGAACATGCCCGGCTTCCAGTGCGAGGGCCTGGTCTACCGGCCCGACGGCACCCCGGTGAAGGGCCTCAACCCGCGCAACCAGTGGGTGCGGATCGGCGCGCCCGTCGAGGGCGGGGAGGAGGTGCGCCTGCATGTCGAGGCCGCCTCCAACCCCGTCATCCTCGACTACCACCCCTTCCTGCCCACGCAGTTGGGCGACAAGGAGACCGCGGGCGACACCCCGCAGTACACGCTGGCCCGCATGGACCTCGCCGTCTTCGACGAGACCGTCTGGCAGCTGGTCCTCGACCTGGAGGTGCTCGGAGAGCTGATGGCCGAGCTGCCGGTGGACTCGGCGCGGCGCTGGGAGATCCTGCGGGCGGTGGACAAGGCGCTGGACGCCGTCGACCTCCAGGACGTGAACGGCACGGCCGCGCAGGCGCGGGTACGGCTGGAGACGGTCCTGTCGGAGCCCGCCGTGCCCTCCGCCCACCGCATCAGCGCCGTCGGCCACGCGCACATCGACTCGGCGTGGCTGTGGCCGCTGCGGGAGACGGTCCGCAAGGTGGCCCGGACGACGTCCAACATGACTGCGCTGCTCGACGACGAGCCGGAGTTCGTGTTCGCCATGTCCCAGGCACAGTAGTGGGCCTGGGTGCGCGACCACCGGCCCGAGGTGTGGGCGCGGGTGAAGAAGGCGGTCGCGGACGGGCGGTTCGTGCCGGCCGGGGGCATGTGGGTGGAGTCGGACACCAACATGCCGGGCTCGGAGGCGATGGCCCGTCAGTTCGTGCACGGCAAGCGGTTCTTCCTCGACGAGTTCGGCATCGAGAACGAGGAGGCGTGGCTGCCCGACACCTTCGGCTTCGCCGCCGGACTGCCGCAGATCATCAAGGCGGCGGGCTCCAAGTGGCTGCTGACACAGAAGATCTCCTGGTCGCAGACGAACAAGTTCCCGCACCACACCTTCCGTTGGGAGGGTATCGACGGCACCAGAATCTTCACGCACTTCCCGCCCGTCGACACCTACAACTGCTCGATGAAGGGCAGCGAGATCGCCCACGCGGCACACAACTTCAAGGACAAGGGGGTCGCCCGGCACTCCCTCGCCCCCACCGGCTGGGGTGACGGAGGCGGCGGCACGACCCGCGAGATGATCGCCAAGGCGGCCCGTCTGCGCGACCTCGAAGGCTCGGCCACCGTCGCCTGGGCGACGCCCGCGGAGTTCTTCGAGAAGGCCGAGGCCGAGTACCCCGAACCACCCGTCTGGGTCGGCGAGTTGTACCTCGAACTCCACCGCGCCACCCTCACCAGCCAGGCCAAGACCAAGCAGGGCAACCGACGGAGCGAGCACCTCCTGCGCGAGGCCGAGCTGTGGGCGGCGACGGCCGCCGTACGGGCCGGATTCCCCTACCCGTACGAGGAGTTGGACCGCGTCTGGAAGACGGTGCTGCTCCACCAGTTCCACGACATCCTGCCCGGGTCCTCGATCGCCTGGGTGCACCGGGAGGCGCGGCGGACGTACGAGCGGGTCGCCGAGGAGCTGAACGGGATCATCGGTGCGGCCCAGCGGGCGCTGGCGGGGGAGGGGACGCGGGAGCTGGTCTTCAACTCGGCACCGCACGCCCGTGGCGGGGTCGCGGCGGGCGGTGCCGGGACCGTCGTACCCACCGAGGAGACCTCGCTGTCCGAGCGGTCCGGTGGCGGATACACCCTGGACAACGGTCTGTTGCGCGTGGAGATCGACGGACGGGGCCTGGTCGTGTCGGCGTACGACATCGAGGCCGACCGGGAGACCGTCGCCCCCGGCGCGGCGGCGAACCTCCTCCAACTCCACCCGGACTTCCCCAACATGTGGGACGCCTGGGACGTCGACGAGTTCTACCGCAACACCGTCACGGACCTCACCGACGTGGACGAGATCACGCCCGAGGCGAACGGGGTGCGGATCGTACGGTCCTTCGGCGCCTCCCGTGTCGTACAGGTGCTGACGCTGGCGCCCGGCGAACGGCGGCTGGACGTGGACACGGAGGTCGACTGGCACGAGACGGAGAAGTTCCTCAAGCTCGCCTTCCCGCTCGACGTGCACGCCGAACGGTACGCGTCCGAGACGCAGTTCGGGCACTTCCACCGGCCCACCCACACCAACACCTCTTGGGAGGCTGCCAAGTTCGAGGCCTGCAACCACCGCTTCGTCCACCTGGAGGAACCGGGCTGGGGCGTGGCGGTCGTCAACGACTCGACGTACGGGCACGACGTGACCCGGACCGTCCGCACGGACGGCGACCGGGGGACGACGACCACGGTCCGGGTCTCCCTGCTCCGGGCGCCGCGCTTCCCGGACCCCGAGACCGACCAGGGCGTCCACCGCTTCCGGCACGCGCTGGTGCCGGGGGCGGGGATCGGGGACGCCGTGCGGGAGGGATGGCGGATCAATCTGCCGGAGCGGCGGGTGAGCGGCGCGGTGGGGGCCGGGGAGGTCGGAGAGGTCGTACCACTGGTCTCCGTCGACCGGGACGCGGTGGTCGTCACGGCCGTCAAGCTCGCCGACGACGTCAGCGGAGACGTGGTGGTCCGGTTCCACGAGGCGCACGGCGGCCGGGTGAGGGCCACGCTCACGGCGGGATTCGAGGTGGCGGACGTCACGGCCACGGACCTGCTGGAACGGCCGCTGACCGACGTACCGGAACCCCGTCGTGACGGGAACCGGGTGTCCCTGCGCCTGCGGCCGTTCGAGCTGGTGACCTTGCGGTTCCGGAGGGCAGAATCCTCCTCGTGAAGATCACCGCGCGGGAACTGAACCGGGCCACGCTCGCCCGTCAACTGCTGCTGTGCCGGGAGCCGTTGGAGGTCGCGGACGCGGTCCGCGGGCTCCTCGCGCTCCAGGCGCAGGAGCCGGCGTCGCCGTATCTGGCGCTGTGGAACCGGATCTCCGGGTTCACCCCTGTCGACCTGGACGCCGCCTTCGCCGACCGCACGCTGGTGAAGGCGACGCTGCTGCGGATCACCCTGCACGCGGTGCACTCCGAGGACTACCGGACGGTCCGGGAGGCGATGCGGCCCACGCTGTACGCCTCCCGGCTCGGCCACCGGTTCGCCGCGGCCGGGCTGACTCCTGCGGACGCGGGGGAACTGGAGCCGGGGCTCCTGGAGTTCGCACAACAGCCGCGCTCCAACGGGGACTTGACGGCGTGGCTCGGGGAGCGGGTGGGGGCGGAGAAGCAGGGCGGGGCGTGGTGGGGGATGCGGGCGTACGCGCCCCTGGTGCATGTGCCGACCGGCGAGGCGTGGTCGTTCGGCAAGTCGCCGTCGTATGTCGCGGCGCCGGAAGGGAGGTTCACCGAGGCGGGGGACCCGGAAGCGGCCCTCCGCGCGCTGACCCTGCGCTACCTGGCGGCCTACGGACCCGCGTCCGTCGCCGACATCGCGCAGTTCACCATGGTCCAACGCGGGCGCATCCGTGCGGTGTTGAAGACCCTCGCGGACTCGCTCGAACTCCTCGACGGCCCGGACGGCACCCCGCTCCACGACGTCCCCGGCGCCCCTCGCCCACCCGCGGACACCCCCGCCCCACCCCGGCTGCTCCCGATGTGGGACAACGTCCTGCTGGCGTACGCCGACCGCGGCCGCCTGATCCCGCCGGAGTACCGCAAACTGGTCATCCGCGTGAACGGCGACGTCCTGCCGACGCTGCTGGTCGACGGTCGGGTGGCCGGAGTCTGGCGCCCGGCCGAGGACGGAGGCATCGAGGCCACCGCCTTCCACGACCTCACGCCCGAGGCATGGGACGGCCTGGCCGAAGAGGCCCGCTCACTGACCGCACTGCTCACCGACCGCGACCCCCGGGCCTACAGCCGTTTCGCGCACTGGTGGGGCAAGTTGCCGGATGCCGAGGTGAGGATCCTCGGCCGCCCCTGACCGGGTGCTCGGCGACGGTGTGTGCGGGTCGCAGGACACTCGTCCGGCGTCGGCCGGCTCTCACCGGCCGGGGGAGAGGAGCCTCTCCAACGTCCGCGGCAGCGGATACTCCCGCTCCGCGGGGAGCAGCCGCTGAGCCTTGGCGGTGTGCCCGGACCGGGTCAGTGCCGCGGCCTTGTGGACCTGAGGGGTCAGGTCGGTGAGGCCGACGATCCACTCGTCGGCGAAGGTGCGGATCAGGTGGCGGCCGATGCCGACCTGGATGCTGTAGTGGTTCAGCGCCGCTCCGCGCACCGAGCGTTCCGGGTCCCACTGCACGTGTACGTCCGCCCGGGCCACGGCCGCCGGATCCGCGGACGTGAGCACGGCCCGGGACAGCGCCTCCTCCCAGCCCCGCCGGGTCATCCGAACGGCGAGGACGCGTTCCTGGCCGGGTTTGCGCGCCCAGTTGCTGCGATGCATGAGCCACAGGAACGACGGCTTGATCCAGGTCATCCTCTGGAACGAGAACGGCGCGACGAACCGGCCCGCGCGCAGCGCCGCGTCGGCGATCGCCGGTGCGTACGCCTGATAGACCACGATCGTGTCGGCATCGTGGTCTGCGCGAATCCGGTACTGGGAGGTCACGCACGGCACCCTGCCATCCGGTGCGCCGGCGTCGCGAAGCATTTTCCCCGCCCCGCCCCGCCCCGCGCCGGCCGAAGCGAAGGCCAGCAGCAAGGCCACCACGGACCATCAGGAGGCGCGGGCCTCGGTGGCGGAGAGCCAGGCACCCCACCCGCATTCGGCGATGCCGAAGAGCCGGGCACCCCACCCTCGCTCGGCGATGGCGAGACCGCCGCCTCCGGCCCCGACCACCGCGGCAGCCCCCAGCCTCGGCACGACACCGCTCATCCCCCCGCGCGGTCTACGGCCCCAGCTGCGCCCGCAGCCACTCCTCCACCTCGCCCACATGCGCCGCCGCCGCCGCCCGGGCCGCCTCCGGGTCGCGGGCGACCAGCGCCCGGTGGATGGCCGCGTGTTCGCGGCGGGTGCGGGCGAAGGCGCCCTCCTCCCGGTAGCCGCGCCAGACACGGGCGCGGAAGGTGCGAGGCCGATGTGCGGGACGCGGAGGTGACGGACGCCGGGCTGCGGGCCGGAACTGCCGCGGGGGGCGCCGA
>NZ_JBEYVC010000047.1:0-61315 GCF_040643855.1 Streptomyces sp. NPDC047072
CGCTCGGCCCGCGCCCCTGCTCCAGCCGGATGTAGTAGTCGACGCTCACCCCGGCGAGAACGGCGAGGGCGCGGTGGCGTCCAAGCGCAAGGACGCGCGGCGCAACAAGGAGACGCTGCTGGAGGCGGCGGCCGCCGCCGTCGTGGCGTCGGGTGTCGAGGCGCCCGTCCGGGACATCGCGGCCGAGGCCGGGGTCGGGGTGGGCACGATCTACCGGCACTTCCCGACGCGGGCGGACCTGATCATCGCCGTCTACCGGCACCAGGTGGAGGCGTGTGCCGAGGCCGGCCCGCAGTTGCTGGAGAGCGGCGCGAGTCCCTATGCGGCGCTGGGGGAGTGGATCGACCTCTTCGTCAACTTCCTCGTCACCAAGCACGGCCTCGCCTCCGTGCTGCACTCCGACGAGGCGGGCTTCGACACCCTGCACGCGTACTTCCTGGACCGGCTCGTACCGGTCTGCGCCCAACTCCTCGCCGCTGCCGCCGAGTCGGGGGAGATCCGCGCCGACCTGGAGGCGTACGAGGTCATGCGGGGCGTCGGGAACCTCTGCATCGGTGCGGAGAGCGACGAGCGGTATGACGCGCGACGGTTGGTGGGTGTTCTTGTCGCGGGGCTGCGTCGGCCTGAGTAGTCAGAGGAGTTACGCGCGTCAGCGGCCCGCCTTGCCCCGCTCGCCGTAAGCGGTCCTGCTCGCCTCGATGTCCGCGATGTGCTCGATCGCCCACCCGGCGAGCGTGAGCGCCGGGGCGATGAGGCTGCGGCCGGTGGGCGTCAGCTCGTACTCGACACGCGGCGGCACCTCGGCGTACGCGGTCCGGGTCAGCAGGCCGTCGCGCTCCAGGTTTCGGAGGGTGAGCGTCAGCATGCGCTGGGAGATGCCGGGCACCTGGCGCTGGAGGTCGGTGAAGCGCAGGCGGCCCTGGTCCAGGGTCACCACGATCAGCAGCGTCCACTTGTCGCAGATCCGGTCGAGCACCGCCCGCAGGGTCCGCCCGCCGTCACCCTTGATCATGCAGGTGTCCTCGTACTGCGACATGACAGCCCCCTGTGCCCTACGCACACACGTGTGCCTTTTGTAAGCCCCCCGACGGTCACCCATGATGGGCCACCTTCCGCCCGGTAACCAACGCACAAGGGGGCACCATTGGACGTCGCCTACTGGATCGTCGCCGCACTGCTGGCGGTGTTCTACCTCCACGCCGGAGGCAAGAAGGTCCTCCAGAGCCAGGAGCAGCTCCGGCCCATGATGGGGTGGGTCGACCGGATCCCCATGCCGGTCGTCCGGCTCATCGGCACGCTGGAGGCGCTCGGCGCCGTGGGGCTGATACTCCCGCCGCTGACCGGTATCGCACCCGCCCTCGCCGTCGCCGCGGCGATCGGGCTCGCGCTCGTCCAGGTCGGCGGGACCTACGTGCACGTGTCCCGCGGGGAGACCCGGGTGATCGGCCTCAACATCGCGCTGCTGGCCCTCGCCGCGGTGACCGCCTGGCTGGCCGCCGTACGACTGTGACGGCCCGCAGGCGCGGAGGCGGACGCCCCTCGGCATCCGCCCCCGACCCGCCTGCGGCGCGCCCCCGACCCGCCTGTGGCGCGCCCCCGCCCCGCCCGCGGCGCACCGCCTGCCCGTCAGCTCACCGCCCGCTTTACCAGCTCACCGATCAGCGCCTCGTCCGCGGCCGTCAGCTCCCTGAGCGCGAAGGCCGTCGGCCACATCGACCCCTCGTCGAGCCGCGCCTCGTCGTTGAACCCGAGCGTGGCGTAGCGCGCCTTGAACTTCGCCGCGCTCTGGAAGAAGCAGACCACCTTGCCGTTCCTGGCGTACGACGGCATCCCGTACCAGAGCTTCGGCGCGAGCTCGGGCGCGGCAGCCCGGACGACGGCGTGCACCCGCTCCGCCAAGACCCGGTCGCCGTCCTGCATCTCGGCGATCTTCTCCAGGACGGCGGCCTCTTCCTGCGCCGCCTTGTCGGCCCGCGACCCGCGCCGCGCGGAGGCCTTCAGCTCCTGGGAACGCTCCTTCATCGCGGCGCGCTCCTCCTCGGTGAACTTCGGAGCGGTCGTGGTGGTCTGTACGTCGTTCATGATCGGTTTCCTTCCGTCGTGCCGTCGCGAGTCGTGAAGGGGGCAGGTCTCGGGGTCAGCCCCACGCGCCGGCGATCTGCCGGGTGGTGGCGTTGAGCCGGTTGAACAGGTTGGTGACGCCGACCATGAGGACGAGCGCGGCGAGCTGCTTCTCGTCGAAGTAGGTGGCGGCGGTGTCCCAGATCTCGTCGTTCACCGCGTCGGGACGGTCGGCGAGACGCGTGGCCGCTTCGGCGAGGGCGAGCGCGGCCCGCTCCTCCTCCGAGAAGTACGGCGCCTCGCGCCAGGCGGCGACCGTGGCCAGCCGCTCCTCGCTCACGCCGGCCTTGCGGGCCGTCTTGGCCCCGGCGTCGACACAGGCGCTGCACCCGTTGATCTGGCTGACCCGCAGATGCACGAGTTCGAGCGTCTGCGGTTCCACGCCACCGGAGTGCGCGGCCTTGAGGATCTCCTGGACGGGACGCATCGCGTCGGACAGGACGACGGCGGGGTTGCGCATACGGGACTGCATGTCGATCGGCTCCTCTCCCGGTGCCCCGTTCCGTCGGGGCGTGACTCCATGACAGCCGGGACGGCGTGCCGCGACCACGACGGTGGGACACCGTGGGACAGCGCCGACTGTCTTGACCAGCGCAGACATCACTGGAAAGACTTCTGCCGGGGCGGGACAGAGAACCGGGGGGAACAGTGGAGAACGATCCGCAGCAGGAACTGGCGGCCAGGCTGCGCCTGCTCCAGGAACTGTCCGGACTCGGCGTCCGGGCCCTCGCCCGCGACGCGGGACTCAGCTCCTCGTCCCTGTCGCGCTACCTCACCGGACAGACCGTGCCACCCTGGCCCGCGGTCGTCGCCCTCTGCCGCCTGGTCAAGCGCGACCCCCGGCCGCTGCGCCCGCTGTGGGAGCGGATCTCGAACCCCCTGCCCGCGCCCCCGAAGAGCAGCCGCCTGGCGCACCCACAACCGCGCAACGATCTCCCGCGCGACGCCCCCGACTTCACCGGCCGCGAGGAGCAACTCGCCGCCGTGCTCGCCGCGATCGACACGCACCGGGCGGTCACCGTGGACGGCATGGCGGGCGTCGGCAAGACCTGTCTCGCGGTGCACGCCGCCCACCGGCTCGCCGCCGACTTCCCGGACGCCCAGCTCTACGTGGACCTGCACGGCTTCACCGAGGGCAGGCCCCCGCTCGACCCCGACTCCGCGCTGCGCATGCTCCTCGGCGCCCTCGACGTCCCGTCCGAGCGGGTCCCCCAGGACGGCCTGGAATCCCTGGCGGCCTGCTGGCGCGCCGAGTTGGCCCGCCGCCGGGTCGTGGTCGTCCTCGACAACGCCGCCGACGCCGACCAGGTACGCCCGCTGCTCCCCGGCGCCGGGCCCTCGGTGGCCCTGATCACCAGCCGCAACCGCCTCCTCGGTCTGGAGGAGGTGCCCCCGGTCTCCCTCGACGTACTGACCCCGCGGGAGAGCGCCGAACTGCTGGCCCGCGCCAGCGGAGAGCCGACCGGCTCCGAGGGCAGGCTGACCCGCGAACCGGAGTCCGCCGCCGAGGTGCTCCGGCTGTGCGGCCACCTGCCGCTGGCCCTGCGCCTGGCCGCGGCACGCCTGCGGCACCGCCCCGGCTGGACGGTCGGCGTCCTCGTCGAGCGACTGGCACAGGGGGCGAGCGAGTTCGACACCGCGTTCGCCATGTCCGTACGACAACTCAGTCGCCCTCAGGCCCGGTTGTTCCGGTTGCTCGGGCTGCTGCCCGGGGCGTCCTTCGACGAGTACGGCGTCGCCGCGCTGGCCGACGTACCGCTGCACAGCGCCCAGGAGATTCTGGAGGACCTCGTCGACGCGCACCTCGTGCAACAGCCGACGGCGGGCCGGTACCGGCTGCACGACCTGGTGCACCAGCATGCGCGCAGGGCCGCGGAGGAACAGGACGCGGCGCCCGAGCGGCAGCGGGCGCTGACCTGGGTCCTCGACTACTACGTGCACGCGGCGGCCGCGGCGGACGCCGCGATGCCGTTCGTGTCACCGTCCCGGCCCGTATCTGCGGGCCCGCTACCGTCATGGCTGCCCCGGTTCGCCGACAAGGACGCGGCCCTCGCCTGGCTGGTGACGGAGTACGGCAACCTGGTCGCCGTCTTCGAGACGGCCGCCGCCCTGGGCGCCGACGCGCACGTGTGTGAACTGCCGCGCTTCCTGCGCGCCTACTTCGCCCGGCGCTGCGGGACCACCCACCTCAACGTCCTCTTCGAGCGCTCCCTCGCCGCCGCCGAGCGCCTCGGCGATCCGATCCAACTGGCCGAAGCGCACAGCGATCTGGGGTTCGCGCGCTACAACGCGGGCCGGATGGGGGAGGCTTCGGCGGCGTACGAGGCGGCCGCCCTGCGGCTGGCCGGGACGGGGGACTCCCGGGCGGAGGCCGAACTGACCATGCGCCGCGGCTACTTGAGCTGGGACGCGGGGCACACGGAAGAGCCGCTGGAACTCTTCCGCCTCGCGGGGAAGCTCTACGAGCAGGCGGGTTGCCCGACGGACGCGGCACACGCGGTCGCGGCCGAGGCGTGGACGCTGCTCCAGCTGGGCCAGGGCGAGGAGGCGGCTCGACGGGCCAGGGAGGTACTCGCCACCCCGCACACCGACCCCGCGTGGCCCCCGGCCCTGACCGCCCGGATCACCCTCGGCGTGGCCGTCGCCGCCACGGAGCCGGACGAGGCGGAGCACCAACTGCACCGGGCCCTGGCGGTGTCCCGCGACGACGGCCACCTCCACAACCAGGCATGGTGCCTGAACTGCCTGGGCGTGGCCCTGCGCCGGATGGGCCGCTACGAGGAGGCCCTGGCGAGCCACGCGCAGGCGTTCGCCCTCCTCGACGACCTCTTCGAGGAACACTGGAAGATCCACTTCCTCGACGGCTACGCGGAGACCTCCCGCCTCGCGGGACTCGCCGACCAGGCCCTGCGCCTTCACCGCCAAGCGCTCGAACTCGCCCGGCGACTCGGAAACCGCCAAGCGGAGGCGAGGGCCCACGAGGGGATCGCGGCCCTGCTCGACGCGCCGCCGTGACGACCACGGGACGGCATCGATAATAGGATCATGACGATGTGCAAGAACTGCGGCGCTAACAAAGGCCGTTGGTCCCGATCCTGCTCCCAGTGCTCGTCGAAGCGGGACAGGGAGCCGGTGATCGGGGGCGCCCTCGACACGCTTACGTTGACGGGTGTGTTCGGATGGGTGTGGCGAGGGATCACGGGAGCCGCCCAGGCGGTGCTGCGTGCGCTCAACTGACGTCGCTCAACTGTCGGCGCGGCGGGGGACGCCCAGGGTGAGGGCGGCGAGGAGGCCTTTCCCGGCTGGTTCATCGGGGCGCGCCCTCGCCGCCCTCACCCTCGCCCGCACCACCCCCGGCGGCCCCGCCCACCAGCGCATCCGCACCATGCGCGACTACCTGGCCTGGCTCCTGGACGTCCAGCGCATACCGGCCGCCCGGCGCGAGTACAAGGCGCAACGGGACGCCGGCGAAGGCTGGGCCGGGTCGATCGCCCAGCTCCGCAAACGTGCCAGGCTCAGCACCTGGCCACCAGGACATGCGCGGCGGTCCGCGTGGGGAGTTCGGTGGCCTCCCCACCGCCGCTGACCGTCACGCCGCCGGGCGAGGACGTCACGCTCACGACCGCGCCGGGCCGCACCCCGGCGTGCCGCAGGGCGTACATCAGGTGCAGGTCGGTCTGGATCGGCTCCCTGATGCACCGTACGACCGCGCTCGCGCCGTTCGGCCCGGGTTCGAGGTCGTCGAGGCCGACCATGTTCTCGTCGGGGAAGGGATCCACGGCGCTCTTCCCGTCGAGTTCCTCCAGACCCGGAATCGGGTTGCCGTAGGGCGACTCGGTCGGGTGCAGCAGCGCGAGGATGCGGCGCTCGACGGCCTCGCTCATCACGTGCTCCCAACGGCAGGCCTCGGTGTGGGCCTGCTCCCATTCCAGCCCGATCACGTCGACGAGCAGACACTCCGCGAGCCGGTGTCTGCGCATCACCCGCGTGGCGATCCGCCGGCCCTCCGCCGTCAGCTCCAGGTGCCGGTCGCGGGCGACGTGCAGCAGACCGTTGCGCGACATGCGGGCGACGGTCTGGCTGACGGTGGGTCCGCTCTGGTCCAGGCGCTCGGCGATCCGGGCGCGCAGGGGGACCACGCCCTCCTCTTCGAGCTCCAGGACCGTGCGGAGATACATCTCCGTGGTGTCGATGAGTCCGGACACGCTGTTCGTCAGGCGGGGGTTTCGGCGGTGGCGGTCAGGACCGCGCGGCCGAGGATGTGGCCGGCCATGGTGAAGCCGAGGACGGCCGGGGTGGAGTCGGCCGGGACGCCGATGGACTCGACGTCGAGGGCGTGCACCACGACGAAGTAGCGGTGCGGGCCATGTCCGGCCGGCGGCGCGGCGCCGATGAAGCGGGTCGCGCGCGCGTCGTTGGGCAGCTGGAAGGCGCCCTCGGGCAGACCCGAACCGGTGTCGTCGCCGGCGCCTTCGGGCAGCTCGGTGACGGTGGCGGGGATGTCGGCGACCGCCCAGTGCCAGAACCCGGACCCGGTGGGCGCGTCGGGGTCGTAGACGGTGACGGCGTAGCTCCTGGTGCCGTCCGGGGCGCCGCTCCAGGACAGCTGCGGGGAGACGTCCTTCCCGCCGGGGACACCGGAGGAGTGCTGCTCGGGCGACCAGGCGGCGCCGTCGGTGACGGTCGTGCTGGTGACGGTGAAGGAGGCCGCTTCGGGGAGGCGGGCGAAGGGGTCGTTGGCGTTCATCGCGTTGTTCCTTTTCGGATCGTGTCGGGTGGAGTGGCAGTCGCTGATCGACCATAACACTAATAATCGATTATTGAGTTGATCGTCTATGCTGAGGGGCATGGGAAAGCCGATGCTCTCCGAGCAGGTCTACGCACACCTGAGGGACGCGATCATGCGCGGGGATCACGCTCCGAGCGACGCCCTCAAACCGCAGGACCTCGCCAAGGAACAGGGCGTGAGCCTGGCCGTCGTGCGTGAGGCACTCGTGCGGCTGGTCGGCGAGGGATTCGCCGACCGGCTGCCCAACCGCGGCTTCGCCGTCCCGGACTTCTCCGACCGGCGCTGGCAGGAGATCGCGGAGGCCCGCAGGACCATCGAACCGGTCGTGCTGCGGATGTCCGTCGAGCGCGGGGACGTCGAGTGGGAGGCCCGGGTGCGAGCCGCCCACCACCGCCTGGCCCGCACCCCGGTGTACGTGCCGGAGGAGGGCGAGTACTACAGCGGCGCATGGTCCGAAGCCCACCGGGTCTTCCACCGCGCCCTGTTGGAGGGCTGCGGCAACCCCGTCCTGCTGGACACCTTCGACCGGATGTGGACCGCGAGCGAGCTGGCCCGCCGCTGGTCCGCGCACCACAACCCGGACCGGGACGGGGCCGGAGAACACCGTCGGCTGGAGGAGGCGGCACTGGACCGCGACGCCGACACCGCGGCGGAGGTACTGACCCACCACCTCACCCAGACCGCGGCCGACCTGACGGACCGCGCCCACGGGGAATCCGCGAAGCAAGCGTGAAACGCCCCGCCGACCCGGCCGGGCGCCACCTGCGCCGATCGGTGCGGGCCGTCACGGTTCCTCCACTACGACGGGACCGCTCCAGCAAACCGGGTGTTGAAAGCGACCTGGCCGATCAGACCCGCGGTCAGGACCAGCACCGGGTCGGTGAGTCCCGCAGGCAGGACCGGTGAGGCGTTGGCTCCGGTCCGGCGGTGGGTGAGCGGGGCCGAGAGGAACGCGATCGGGCCGGTCGAGGTTGTGGCGAGCGCGGTCAGCCCGACCGCGCCGGGCACCAGAGTCGGTCGTACGGCTTTCACCCGCGTACCCAGCTCCCGCGCACTGTCGTCGTCGAGTTGCAGCGCCGTCAACGGCCAGGCCGGCGCCGGCAGTACGGCCGACAGCCGCCGCGCGACGCATTGACGCACCCGGATGTCCGCTCTACGTTTGCCGGAACGTTCCGGCATGAGACACGCAAGAGAAGCGGTGCCACCCATGGGTCTTCCCTCCGCCGACTGGCTCGTCCGACCGATCGCCCCGGTCGACGAGGCCGACGCGCTCGCGCTCCTTGGCGAGCGTTACGGCGTCCAGGGCAGCCTCCAGTCGCTCGGCAGCCAGCAGGACCGCAACTACCGGGTGCGTACGGACACCGCCGACCACGTCCTCAAGGTCACCAACCCGGCCGTCGACCCCGCCGCCCTGCGCCTGCAGTGCACGGCGGTCAAGCAACTGGCCACCGCCCTCCCCGAGTTGCGGCTGCCCGAGCCGCGCCCGGGCGTGGACGGCGACCCCTTGCAGTGGCTCACGGCCGACGGCTCGAAACTCGCCTGTCTGCTGCTGGACTTCGTACCCGGGGAGCCCATCATGGACAGCCGCTACCTCGCCCCCGCGGTCGTCGCCCGGCTGGGCGGGATCGCCGGCCGGGTCGCGACCGCCCTGTCCGCACTCGACACGCCCGCGGCGGACCGCCCCCGCCTGTGGGACCTGCGCAACGCGCTCACGGTGGTCGAGACGCTCGCCCCGCACCTGCCGGACCAGATCCGCGCCCAGCGGGTCCTGCGCGCGGCCCGCGCCGCCCACGCCCTGGTCGAGCCGTACGCCGACCGCCTGCCGACGCAGCTGATCCACGGCGACCTCACCGACAACAACGTCGTCTGCGAGACGGCCCCCGACGGACGTCCGATGCCGGTCGGCGTGATCGACTTCGGCGATCTGGGCCTCGGCTGGACCGTCGCCGAACTGGCCGTCACCTGCACCTCGGTCCTCCATCACCATGGCGCGGGACCGGCCTCCGTGCTGTCCGCCGTCCGCGCCTTCCACGCGGAACGCCCGCTCGGCGACGACGAGTTGGCAGTGCTGTGGCCGCTCGTCGTGCTGCGCGCGGCCGTCCTCGTGGTGAGCGGCCAGTACGACGTACGCCTCGACCCGGACAACGACTACGCCTTGGACGCGCTCGAGCGCGAGTGGACGATGTTCGAGGTGGCCGCGTCGGTCCCGGCCCAGGTGATGACGGCACAGCTCCGCCACGCGCTGGACCTGGTGTCCCCACAGGGGGTGCCGGTGACCGGCGAACGCATGATCGCCGCCCTCCCGGAGAGCGTCCACGCCCTGGACCTCTCGGTCCTCGCCGACGACCTGCACACCGGCTTCTGGCTGTCGCCGAACGCCGAACACGACCTGGTCCGCGCGGAGTTGAGCGCCACGCGGGCCGTCCGTACCCGGCACGGCGAGTTCCGGATGACCCGGACGACGGTCGACGGAGAAGGCCCCGCCGAGACCTGCGCCCTCGGCGTCGAGCTGTACCTCACCGAACCGCTGGAGGTCCGGGCCCCCTGGGCGGGCATGCTCTCCCGCGACACCGACTGGGTGGTCACGCTACGGCAGGACGACGGCCCGGACCTGATCCTCGACGGCCTCGACACCGACCCCCTGACCTCAGGGCCGGTCAAGTCCGGCCAACTGCTCGGCACGGTCGTCGAACTCGACGGCTTCCACGTCCTGGGCGTCCAGCTCAGCCACCTCCCCGGCGCACGCCCGCCCCGCTTCGTCACCCCCGAACTCGCCGACGGCTGGCTCCAGTTGTGCCCCGACCCCACGGCACTGCTCCTGCCTGGGACGCCTGAACCAGGCGCCACCGACGAGGAGTTGCTGAGCCGCCGCAACGACGCCTTCGCCACCGTCCAGGAGCACTACTACGAGGAGCCTCCCCGCATCGAGCGCGGCTGGCGTCAGTACCTGGTCGACACCCGGGGGCGCGGCTACCTCGACATGCTCAACAACGTGACCATCCTCGGCCACGGCCACCCCGTCCTCAGCGACGCCGTCCACCGCCAGTGGCAGCGGCTGAACACCAACTCCCGTTTCCACTACGCCTCGGTGGTCGAGCTGTCGGAACGGCTCACCGGGCTGCTCCCCGCCGAGCTGGACACCGTGTTCCTGGTGAACAGCGGCTCCGAGGCGGTCGACCTCGCGCTGCGGCTCGCCTGGGCGACGACCGGGCGCCAGGACGTGGTCGCGGTTGAGGAGGCGTACCACGGCTGGACCTTCGCGAGCGACGCCGTCTCCACCTCGGTCGCCGACAACCCCAACGCCCTGGAATCACGCCCGTCTTGGGTGCACACCGTCGCCGCGCCCAACTCCTACCGGGGCCGCCACCGGGGCGAGGAGGCGCGCCGCTACGGCCCTGAGGCCGCCGCCCGCATCACCGAACTCGCCGCTGAGGGACACGCCCACGCCGCCTTCCTCTGTGAACCGTACTACGGCAACGCCGGCGGAATGGCCCTGCCCGACGGCTACTTGGAGCAGGTCTACGCGGCGACCCGGGCCGTAGGCGGCCTCTGCATCGCCGACGAGGTGCAGGTCGGCTACGGCCGACTCGGCACCCACTTCTGGGGGTTCGAGCAGCAAGGCGTCGTCCCGGACATCGTGACCGTCGCCAAGGCCATGGGCAACGGACACCCGCTCGGCGCGGTCATCACCCGCCGCGAGATCGCCGACGCCTACCGCACCCAGGGCTACTTCTTCTCCTCGGCCGGCGGCAGCCCCGTCAGCTCGGTGGTCGGCCTGACCGTGCTCGACATCCTGCGGAACGAGGGCCTCCAGGCCAACGCCCGTGAGGTGGGCGGGTACTTGAAGCGGCGGCTAGTCGAACTCGCCGACCGGCACCCGCTGATCGGCACGGTGCACGGCTCCGGGCTCTATCTGGGCGTGGAGTTCGTGCGCGACCGTACGACCCTGGAACCCGCCACCGAGGAGACGGCCGCCATCTGCGAGCGGCTGCGCGAACTCGGCGTGATCATGCAGCCGACGTCCGACCGGCAGTGCGTGCTGAAGATCAAGCCGCCGCTGTGCCTGACCCGGGACAGCGCGGACGTCTTCGTCGCCGCCCTCGACGACGTTCTCACGAACGGCTGGTGACTCGCGATGACCTCCGGAACCCCCGCGGCCTCCGGAACCCCCGCCGCCGAGCCCGTCCCCACCGCCGCGCCCGTCTCCGTCGCGCCGCCCACCATCGCCGACGTGGCCCGCGAGGCCGCCGTCTCCAAGACCACCGCCTCGGACGCCCTGCGCGGCCACGGCCGGGTCTCGGGACCCACCCGCCGCGCGGTCCTGGACGCCGCCGAGCGGCTCGGCTACGCCCCCAACCGCAGCGCCCGCAGCCTGCGCACCTCGGTGACCGAGACCATCGCCCTGCACATCCCGGAGTTCCTGACGAGCGCCGAGTACTACATGTCGTTCGTCTTCGGCGTCGCCGAACAGGCCGCCCGCGCCGGGCTCAACGTCACCCTGCTCTCCTCCGGTCACCTCCCGGACCGCCGGGGCACGGTCCCGCAGGTCGACGGGCTCGTGCTGTGCGACCCGGTGGCCGAGGACCCGGTCGTCGAGCAGCTGATGAGCAGCGGACTGCCGGTCGTCACGGCCGAGCGGTACGTCGGCGACCGCCGGCCCACCGGCGTCATCTGGTCCGACCACGACGCCTCGATGACCGAACTCCTCGACCACGTGTACAAGTGCGGCGCCCGCCGTCCGGCGTTCGTCGCCTCCGACACCACCGGCGACTGGGCCCTCACCCTCCAGCGCACGTACGCCCGCTGGAGCGCCGAGCGCGGACTGCCCGAACTCGCCGGCAAGGCGCCGTTCGGCTCGACACCCGACGTCCTCCAAGGCGTCGTACGCCAACTGCTGGCCACGACACCGGAGATCGACGCGATCGTGTGCGCCGCGGACGGCGCGGCCGCCGCGGTCCTGCCCGAACTCCGGTCCTCGGGGCGCAAGGTGGGCGACGACCTGTTGCTCGCCTCCTGCGTCGACAGCTCCGCCATGCGTACGGCGGAGCCCCCGATCACCGCGGTCGACCTGCGACCGCGGACCATGGGCGCCGAATGCGCCCGTCTGCTCTGCGAGATCCTCTCCGGCGAGACGCCGAGGGGTACCGTCCGCGATCTTCCCATCGAGCTGAACATACGGGCGTCCACGTGCCCTTAGGCGTCACAGGAATGCGTCGTCCCGCCAACTGCCCCGCCTGCCCACCCGGGGGCGTGGAGGAGGCCGGTAGGACCGGAAGTCCACGCCTTTCGGCCATCCACCCGCAAGACCTCCCTCACCTCCCGCTCGCCACTGGTGGGACTCGTGACCCGCGCTGCCCTGGGCGGATGTCCCGAGGTCCGGTGGGTGATGTCACTGGGGCCAACTAAGCTCCCGCCCATGAGTGAGGCTGAAAGAGGTCCCGGCAGACGGGTCGTCGACGGGCGCTTCGAGTTGGAGGCCCGCCTCGGCGGCGGCGGGATGGGTACCGTATGGCGGGCGAAGGACCTGGTCCTGCACCGACTGGTGGCGGTCAAGGAGGTCCGCCCGCCGGACCGCGACCTCGCCGAGTACGACCCCGACGCCGCCCGGATGCTGCGCGAGCGTGTCCTGCGCGAGGCCAGGGCGCTGGCCCGGATCGACCATCCGAACGTCGTCACCATCCACCACATCGTCGACGGCGGCGAGGGCACCTACCCGTGGCTCGTGATGGAACTCGTCACCGGCGGCTCCCTCGCCGACCGCCTCGCCCGGGAACCGATGCCTCCGGCCGAGGCCGCGCGGATCGGCCGCGGTGTCCTGGCCGCGCTGACCGCCGCGCACGACGCCGGCATCCAGCACCGTGACGTCAAGCCCGCCAACGTCCTCATGCGGCCGGACGGCCGCCCCGTCCTCACCGACTTCGGCATCGCGGCGATCCGCGAGACGACCAACCTCACCGCCACCGGCTCCATCATCGGCACCGCCGACTTCATGGCCCCGGAACGCATCACCGGCAACGAGGGCGGCGCCGCGTCCGACCTCTGGTCGCTGGCGATGATGCTGTACACCGCCGTCGAGGGCCACCACCCGCTGCGCCGCGGCACCACGCTGGCCACCCTCGCCGCGGTCCTGCACGAGGAGGTCCCGCCGCCTGTGCGCGCCGGCGCCCTGGGCGACGTACTGATGAGCGTGCTCGTACGGGATCCCGCGGCACGTCCGTCCGCCGCGGAGTTGGATCGACTCCTGGCGGCGGTCGAGGCACAACCGACCACGCCCAGGGACGAGCCCACGTCCTACCCGCTGAGGCCGCCGTCCGCCCACGCGACGCCCTCTGTGTCGCCACCCGCTTCTCCCGGTTTCGGCCCTCCACCGGTACTCCAGCCGGTGACCGCACCCGCGCACACGCCTCGCAGAAGAGGATCGGCCCGCCCGGTCCTCCTCAGCCTCTCGGGGACCTCCCTCGTCGGAGCCCTTGCCCTGATGTGGTGGGTGCTGCCCCTGGGAACCGGTGACTCGGGCGATGCGGACGCCAAGGGCTCGACGCCCACGTCCTCCAGCTCGCGATCCGTCGCTCCGGCCGCCAAGAAGTCCGAGGACACGGACACCGAGACGCCGTCCGCGAGCACGAACATGCTCACCCCGGCCAACATCCGCATGGCCATCAAGGCGATCGAGAAGGAGACCGGGCGCAAGAGGTACGGCGCCTTCTCCGTCTACCCGGACTACGTGTGGGCCAGAGTGCTGCTCAAGGACAGCGACGTCGCTTACGAGACCTATACGTACTATCCGGGCCGAGGCGTGGAGAAGGGCATCATCGACGGCAGCCTGACCAGTCTGGAGACACCCTTCACCCTCGACATGTTCGACTGGGACAAGGTCCCGGCGCTCCTCGCGGAGGCGGACAAGAGGCTCAACGTCAAGAACCCGACGAGCCGCTACATCAGCGTGAGCGACCCCAACACCTTCTTCCCGGAGTTCGGTCTGTCCGTCTACCTCTCCGACAAGTACAACCGGAGCGGGATGCTGAGGGCCAACGTCAAGGGCAAGGTGGTCGACGTCACCCCTGCGAAGAGCTGACGGATCTTCCTCTGTTACGCTCCCGAAGCCTCCCGCGGGGGAAGTCCGGTGAGAGTCCGGCGCTGACCCGCAACGGTGTGCGCGGAGCCCTGGTGGTGTCGCGCGAGCCCGATCGCCCGAGGGTGGCGCGACCCGTTGACTGCTCGCCGCGGACTGCGAGAAGGGACCGCGCGGCCACGGTGTCGTACGGGCTGTCTCCCTGACCGACGTTCACCAGGCGGCCCCAGGCGAAGGACCGCCCGACCGTGCGCCGAATACCCCTGCCCGTCCTGGTTCCCGGGCTCGGTGTCCTCCTGCTGGTGAGCCTCGTGTGCGGGGTCGGACTCGGCGCCGCCGGAATCCGCTGGGCGGACGTGGCCCGCTTCCTCTGGGCCGGGCTGACCGGCGGCACCGTGCACGCCGGTGACGCCGCCGCGTACACCATCGTCTGGGAGATCCGGCTGCCGCGTGTCGTGCTCGGCGCGGTCGTCGGCGCGGGGCTCGCCTCCGTCGGCGTGGCCGTGCAGGCGATGGTCCGCAACGCGCTCGCCGACCCCTTCGTCCTCGGCATCTCCTCCGGCGCCGCCGTGGGCGCCAACGCGGTCATCCTGCTGGGCGCGTTCGCCGGCCTCGGCGTGTGGGCGCTGTCGGTGTCGGCGTTCGCCTCGGCCCTCGCGGCCATGGTCCTCGTGTACGCCGTCGCCCGCTCGCCGCACGGACTGACCCCGCTGCGGCTGGTCCTGACCGGTACGGCACTGGCGTACGGCTTCGAGGCCGTCACCACGGTCATGGTGTTCGGCGCGGCCCGCGGCGAGGCGGCCCGCTCGGCGATGATGTGGCTGCTCGGCAGCCTGGGCGGCGCGACCTGGGCGCAAGTCCCGCTCGCGGCCGCGACGGTGACCGCCGGGTGGGTGTGGCTGCGGTGGCGGGCCGAACCGCTCAACGCGCTCGCCATGGGCGACGAGACCTCAGCCGCGCTCGGTGTCCAACCCGGGCGGCTGCGCCGGGAGTTGTTCCTTGTCACCGCCGCCGTGACCGGCACGGTCGTCGCCGTCAGCGGCGCGATCGGGTTCGTCGGGCTGATGGTGCCGCACGTCGTACGGATGCTCGTCGGCGCCGACCACCGCCGGGTGCTCGCGGTGGCACCCTTGGCCGGTGCCGTGCTCCTGGTCTGGGCGGACGTCCTGTCCCGGCTGCTGCTCGCACCCGCCGAACTGCCCGTCGGTGTGATCACCGCGGTGGTCGGAGTCCCCGCCTTCCTGCTGCTGATGCGGCGCGGCGGCTACGCGTTCGGAGGCCGCTGACCATGAGGCTCGACATCGAGAACGTCAGCGTCGACGGAATCCTCGACGACATACAACTGACCGTGAACAGCGGCGCCTTCGTAGGTCTCGTCGGTCCGAACGGCAGCGGCAAGTCCACACTGCTGCGCTGCGTGTACCGGGCGCTGCGGCCCACCGGGGGAGTCGTACGGCTGGACGGGACCGATCTCCTCGCCATGGAACCCCGGGCCACGGCACGGCAGTTGGCCGCCCTGCCCCAGGAGTCCTCCGCCGAGTTCGACTTCACCGTCCACGAAGTCGTCGCGATGGGACGACTTCCGCACCGCAACCGCACGGCCGCCGAGGACCGCGAACTGTGCGCCCGGGCGATGGAACGCACCGGGGTCGCGCACCTCGCCGACCGTGGCTTTCCCGCCCTCTCCGGCGGCGAGAAGCAGCGCGTCCTCATCGCCCGCGCACTCGCCCAGCAGCCGAAGGTCCTCGTCCTCGACGAACCCACCAACCACCTCGACATCGCCCACCAGTTGGACGTCCTGTCCCTGGTCCGCGACAGCGGCCCGACCGTCCTGGCCGCCCTGCACGACCTGAACCTGGCCGCGGCGCACTGCGACCTCCTGTACGTCATCGCGGACGGCCGGATCGTCGCCTCCGGGCCCCCGCACGACGTGCTCCAACCCGCGCGGCTCGCCGAGGTGTTCGGGGTGCGCGCGCATCCGGTACGGCATCCCGAGACCGGCGCTGTTCAGCTCCTGTTCGATCTGCTCCCCGCCAAGTGAGGACCCCCATGCGCAAGTTGCTCGCCGTGTCGCTCTGTCTCGCGGCCACCGTCACCGTCTCCGGATGCGGAGCGAGCGTCGAGCCGTCTACGGACGCCAAATCGGCTGCCGTCACCCTCACCAACTGCGGCCGGAAGGTCACCTACGACCGGGTTCCCGAGCGCGTCGTCACCAACGACGTCGGTATCACCGAGCTGATGTTCGCCCTCGGCCTGGAGAACCGTATGGCCGGGTTCGCGATGCCCGACGACAAGGGCGACCTGACCGACGTGCCCTGGAAGGACGGCTACGACAAGGTCAAGTGGCTCTCCAAGGACCAGCTCACCAAGGAGAACGTCCTCGACGCCCGCGCCGACCTCGTCTTCGCCGGCTGGAACTACGGCTTCCGCGACGACAACGGCTTCACCCCGGACGCCCTCAAGAAGCTCGGCATCCCCTCGTACATCCTCACCGAGTCCTGCCGCAACGGCCGTACGAAGACCTCACGCGGCATCATGCCGCCGCTCGACGCCCTCTACACCGACCTCACCAACCTCGGAAAGCTCTTCGGCGTCGAGAAGCGGGCGGCCACGCTGATCGCCGGCTTCAAGAAGCAGGTCGCCGCCACCGAGGCCCAGGCACCGGCCCACCACCCCAAGGTCTTCCTCTACGACAGCGGCCAGGACGCCCCGTTCACCTCCGGCCGTTACGCCGCCCCCGACCAGATCATCAGCGCGGCCGGCGGCGCGAACGTCATGCACGACGTCGAGGACTCCTGGACCACCGTCGGCTGGGAGACCGTCGTCGAACGCGACCCCGACGCCATCGTCATCTGCGACTACGGCGACGTCAGCGCCGAGCAGAAGCGGAAGTTCCTGCTGTCGTACGCCCCCTTGCGCGACGTCTCCGCGATCAAGCACTGCCGGATCTTCGTCCTCGACTACGTCGACCTGGTCGAAAGCCCCCGCAACCCGTCGGCGATCGCCCGGCTCGGCGCGTATCTGCGCACCGTGGGCCAGTAGAAGCGGGGCCCGGTTCAAGCAAGGGGCCCCGTTCAGGCGGCGGTGGCGGCCGGGCTGCCGTACACGGCGTACGCCAGCCACGTCGGATCACCGCCGTGCAGGTCGCGGACGGCCTGCCGGGCCGCCAGCGACGCCTGCCCGAGCGGCTCGCGACCGGTGAGCAGTCGGTCGTAGAACACTTCGGCGAACCGCAGCGCGGACCGCGACCGTACGGGCCACAGCGTGCCGACGAACGCGCCCGCGCCCGCGTTGAGGAACTGCGGTGCCCACCCGAGGCTCTCGCCGAACCAGTCGATCTCCCCGGCGCTCCGGCAGGCGTTGAAGAAGACCAGGGGCCGGTACGGGCGCAGTGAGCGCAGTTGTGCCGCCGACGCGAGGTCGATGGGATCGAAGGGCCCGTCGGCCATGGTCACGCACGAGCCACTGCCGGTGAAGGCGTTGTGGCACGCGAAGTGGAGCAGCCCCGCGTGCCCCCGCTCGATGAGTTCGGTCAGCGCCACCCGCTCGGTCAGCACACCGGCGTCGGCCACGCCCGCACCCAACCGGGCGCGCAGCGCGGCCACTTCCTCGGCCGCGTCGGCCGGAGACCCGGGCGGCACCACGAACGCCGCCCCCGGCAGCCCGATGCTGCGCACCCGGTCCTGCCCGAACACCCGCCGCACCACGGGCAGCCACTCGGCGAGGAACCCTCTGTCCTCGCGGCCCTCGTTCAGCGGATACAGCAACTCCCAGGGGACGATGTCGTGTTCGCCGAGGACGGTGAACGCCGACACCCGGTCGGCCTCCTCCCAGAACTGGCTCTGCACGGCCTGCGGAACGGCCGCGGTCCACAGCTGTACGCCGTGATTGCGGAGGCGGTCCCGCAGCCGGCGCGCGTCCCCGTCGCCCCTGCCGGTGGCTGCGCCGGTGCCCGCAGCCTGCGCGGCCCTGCGCAGCTCGGCGTAGAGGTGCTCGGTGGCCCGGCGGGGGTCGCCGCCCCGGAAGCGGAACACCTCCGGGGCGTAGAAGCGTTCGCTGATCAGCTGGAAGGTGTAGGTGCCGGCCGCCTCGTCCTTGAGCACCTGGAGCGTGACCTCGCCGGGGTCGAAGGCCAGGGACGGCATCGCGGCATGGCGCCGGGGGCCGTCGCGGGTGATGCTGCCGTGCTCCACGGAGACCTGGCAGCGGATCTCCCCGAGGAAGGTGCCGCCCCGGAACGCCCGCACGGTCACCTGGTGCAGCCCCGGCGCCGCCGCCCGCAGCCGGAACAGCAGCACGTCCGAGTCCCGGTCCGGCATGACGTGCACCTCCTGCTGCAGCTCGTCGACGGTCACCAGCCCGGGCGCGTGGATCGTGACCCACACCCGGGCACCCTCGCGGGGCACATGGAACGCGGCCAACTGCGCACCCCGTCCACCGCCGTCCCGGACGATCTGCACCTGGAGCGGCACCTCTCGCCCGGGGGAGACCTGCTCGACCATCTCGGCCACCAGCCACCGGGGCTCCGCCGAATCGTCGCCTCCAGGCCCGCCTGTCTTGGCCTTCCGGTCTGCCGCGAGCGACCAGTCGGGCCTGGAACCGTAGGTTTCGGGGACGGCCTGCGGCCAGCCGTATCCGCCGGAGGACGGCGTACCCGCTGCGCCGGGCTGCGTCTGGTCGGGCCAGGCCGATGTGGTCGCCTGGCCGACAGCGGGTTGGTAGGGAGACTGCGGAGTGCCGTCCACGTCCTCATCGGCATCGGCGACCGGCGGGGCCGCGAACTCGGCGACGAACACACGCAGTTCAGCCGCGAATCCCGCATCCTTTGCCAGGATTAGACGCAGATCGGCGACCAACTCCCGCTCGTCCGGCTCGTAGAGCCGCAGCCGCATGAGCAACGGCCCGCTCCCGCGTACGCGTTCCAGACGACCGAGCACCCGCACGCGTTCCTCGTCCGTCGACATCCCCGACAGCACACGCGCGGCGGCGACCGCCAAGCTTTCCAACTCGGGATCCATGACTTCCCCTCGACCACCCGATTCCCAGGCGCAACGGTACTCAGTGCGAGGCCCCGCCCTCTTTCTCCCAGACCGGCACCGACTCCAGCCCGAGCCGCGCACGGGCGAGGTCGGTGAGTTCCTGGACCAGAGCGGTCTTGGCGCGTGAGTAGTCACGCGGGGAGGTGCCCGCCGCGACGATCGCCCTCTTCAACTCCCCGTAGCGGGCGGCGTCTTGTGGATGCGTGCGCAGATGGTCCCGCAGGATGCGCTGGTTGCGCGTCGGCCAGCTCGCCTCGGTGACCACATGCAGTACATGAGTTCTACGGCCTTCCACGCCCCGCACGTAGACGAGCCGATCGACCATGCCGTTGAAATGCCGCCGGTACCCCAGCTCTGCCAGCCCCTGCTCCCGCCCCTCCACCTCGGTGAGATCCGCGACGGCAGCCATGAGATCGATGACCGGTTTCGCCACCAACCACGGCACCGCGGTCGACCCGATGTGCTCGACCGCCACCAACACCCCGGCCAGCACATCCCACAACTCCGTGATTGCCTCCGCCGCACGCCCCAGCCAAGCGGGGTCGTACTCGACGATCTCAACATCCGGCGTGACCATGTGCGTGATCCTCCCCGAGCTGACTGTCACCCACGATCAGGAGAACGCATGGTCGACACCCCCGGCATCGACGTCATCGTCTTCGACGTCCTCGGCACCCTTGTCGACGAACCCAGCGGTCTACGAGCCGCCATAGGCGAAGCCGTACCCGCGTCCGACGATCAGACCGTGGAGGGACTGCTCAGTCTCTGGCAGCAGCATGTGGAGCGGGAGCAACGGCACATCGCGGAAGGCCGCCGATCCTATGCGAACACCCAGGTCATCGACGCAGAGGCCGCTCAACACGTCGCCGACCGCGCCGGTGTCACCGATTCCGAGACCGTCGCCCGCCTGTCCACGGCAGCTCATCGCCTGCCGCCCTGGCACGACTCCGTCGCCGGTCTTGACCGGCTCGCACGCCGCTTCCCCGTACTCGGGCTCTCCAACGCCTCCCGAACCGCACTCCTGCGACTCAACGCGCACGCCGGCCTGCGCTGGCACCAGGCCCTTTCCGCCGAGTCGGTCCGGGCCTACAAACCGGCCCCGGAGGTCTACCGGCTCGCCCTCGACACCGCCGGGTGCCCACCGGATCGTGTCCTCATGGTCGCCGCCCACGCCTGGGACCTGCGCGGAGCCCAGGCGAGCGGCATGCGCACCGCCTACGTCCACCGACCGGTCGGCGACCCACCGACCGACGACGACACGTTCGACCTCCGGTGCGGCGGACTGGACGACCTGTTCACCGCACTGACGACGGGATGACACCCTAGGGATCAAGGACCCAGTGCAAGCCGCCCGGATACTCTGCGCCCCGTGAGTCGGCCAGGACAACCTGCGCAGGGTCGTCCTCCGTGAGCGCGACCGCCCCGGCGCGCCGAACATCGGTCTGATCGACACCGTCGCCCGCTACGCGCTGGACGCCGGCTACCACGTCGTCGTCGAGGGCGTCCTGTACGCCGACCGCTACGGCGACATGCTGAGCCGGCTCCGTGCGGACCACCGCGGCCCCACCCACGCGTACTACCTGGACGTGCCCTTCACGGAGACCCTCGTCCGCCACGCCACGAAGCCGCAGGCGGCCGAGTTCGGCGAGAAGGAGTTGCGCAGCTGGTACCGGGAGCATGACGTGCTGCCCGACGGCATCGAGACCGTCATCGGCCCCGACAGTCCGCTGACGGCGACGGTCGACCGCATCCTGCGCGAGTCCGGCCTGGCCGTGCTGCCGCCCGTGGACCGGTGACAGCCCCCGCCTAGTCCGTTTCGCCTGGCTCCGGCTCCGCCGTCACCGCGACGGCAACCACCCCGCGCGCCCGCACCTCCTCCAGCACCCGTGCGTCGGCCGAATCGTCCGTCACCAGGGTCCAGCCCTCGCGGAGCGCGGTCCAGGCGTGGAAGGGACGGCGCCCGAGCTTCGCCGCGTGCGCGAGGACGTAGACGTGGTCGGCGCGCCGGGCCATCAGCTCCTTGAGGCGCGTCTGGCGCAAGTCCGCCTCGCAGATGCCCAGTTCGGGCCAGATACCGTCCGTACCGAGGAAGACCCGGTCGAACGTCATCCGCTCCAGGGCGGCTTCGGTGAGCGGCCCCACGAAGCCCTGGCTCAGCGGGCGGAGCGTCCCTCCGAGGCACTCGACATGGATCGTCTCCACGTCGGACAGCGCCTGGAGCGAGGTGAGCCCCGTCGTCGCGACGGTGATGTCCTTGACCGTCCGCAACTCATAGGCGAGCGCCCCCACCGTGGACCCCGCGTCCAGCAACAGCGTTTCCCCGGGCCGTACTTGGGACGCGGCCCAGCGTGCGATGGCCTGCTTGGCCTCGAACGCCTCGCCGACGCGCTGCCGCAGTGAGGCCTCGGGATGCGCGGTCAGCGCCATGGCACCGCCGTAGGTGCGGGCGAGGCGGCCGTCCGTGGTCAGTTTGGCCAGGTCGCGGCGGATGGTCGACGCCGTCACACCGAAGAGCTGGGAGAGTTCTTCGACGCTCGCCAGTCCGGTGGTCGTGGCGAGGTGGACGATGCGGTCGCGCCGGGCCTGGGATCCGATCGCAGACATCGGTCTGGTGTCCTCCGGTGTCCTGAGTGCCGTACGAAGGCGAACCGACGGTCAGCGGGTGGCCGGAGCGGTCGACATCTCGGCGGCCTGGCGCAGGGCCTCGACCATGCTACCGGGCTCGGCGCGGCCCGTACCTGCGATGTCGAAGGCCGTGCCGTGGTCGACGGAGGTGCGGATCACGGGCAGTCCTACGGTGAGGTTGACGCCCGCCTCGATGCCGAGGACCTTGACCGGGCCGTGCCCCTGGTCGTGGTACATCGCGACGATCAGGTCGTAGTCGCCGCGCGAGGCGAGGTAGAACGCCGTGTCGGCGGGAAGCGGGCCGCGCGCGTCGATGCCGTCGGCGCGCAGGACCTCCAGCGCGGGCACGATCTTCGACTCCTCCTCGCCGTTGCCGAACAGCCCGTTCTCCCCGGCGTGCGGATTGATGCCGCACACCCCGATCACCGGCCGCGCGACCCCGGCCCGCACCATCGCCTCGTGCCCGCGACGCACCGTCCGCTCCACCAGCCCGGGCTCGATACGGTTCACGGCGTCGATCAGCCCGATGTGCGTGGTCACGTGGATGACCTTCACCTTGGGCGTCGACAGCATCATCGACACCTCCTCGACACCGGTGAGGTGGGCGAGCAGCTCGGTGTGCCCCGGGTAGAGGTGACCGGCCGCCTGGAGCGCTTCCTTGTTGAGCGGCGCGGTGCAGATGGCGTCGACCTCGCCGCTGAGCGCGAGTTCGGCCGCGACCCGGACGTAGTGGTAGGCGGCGTCCCCGGCCGCGGCGGACCGTTCCCCCCAGGGCAGGTCGGCGGGCAGCAGGCCGAGGTCGATGACGTTGATCCGCCCGGGGGTGAACTCCGCCTCCGCGGGGGTCTTCACCGGTACGACCGTGCAGGTGATGCCCCGGATCTCGGCCGCCTGCCGCAGCCGTCGGGCGTCGCCCACGACCACGGGGCGGCAGACGCGCAGGGTGGCGGGGTCCAGCAGTGCCGGTACGACGACCTCCGGGCCGATGCCGGCGCCGTCGCCCATGGTCACCGCGACGACCGGAAGCGGCCGCTCGGCGGCACCGCCCTGGTCGACGGCGGAGGTGGCGGCGGTGGGGGCTGCGTTCACGAGGTCACTCCTGTGGGGTGGTCGGTCGGGACGGGTCGTACGGATGCGGGACGGCGCAGCGCGCGCACGATGCGCAGCAGGGAGTCGGCCTCGCCGTAACTGCCCGGCCGGGTGACGACCTGGCGGCCGTCCGGGGTGTGGGAGTGCACGGCGCCGTGGTGGATCTGGCCGACCGGGCGCAGGTGCGAGACCCGCAGGGCGTCCAGCACCCGGCGTGCGGTCTCGCCGCCGGTGAGGACCAGATCGCAGTCGTACGCCGATGCCGCGACGGTCTCGGCCAGCGCGGCCACGAGACGGCGGGCCGAGCCGGGGGCTAGCAGCCCGGCGATCCGGACCACGGTCACCCCCTCGGGCGGGACGACGAGCGGCCGCCCGGCACGCAGCAGGTCGTCCGCGGTGAGCGGTATGTGATGCGCGCCCTCCGCCACGAGATGGGTGACCTGCTGAGCGGCGGAGGGTTCGGCACTGCCCACGACGACGAGCAGCGGGCGATGTGTGGTGGCGGGGGAGGGCGGAGCCGGCGACTCCGGAGGCGCCAGCGATCCAGGGGACACGGGCACCGACGATCCGGAGCTCACCGGCGTCGGCGATCCGATACCCCTCGGCCCCGCCGATCCAGAAGCCCCCGGCACCGAGGAGCCCCCGCCACGCCCGAGCGCCCGCCCCACCGCCCCCGCAAGCCCTCCGGTCCCCAACAGCCGTACCGAGGACCCCAGTTCGAGCGCGGACCGGGCGATCGCGTCGAGGTCCGCGTCGGTCTCCGCATCGCACACGGGATGCCGTCCCTGCGCGATTCGCGCAGTCAACGCGTCCCGCAGTGCGCGATGCCCGCCCCGGACCACCGCGAGCGGCACCGGCGCGGTCGGCACGTCCCCGAGCGCGGCGGCGACGGATTCCGGGGCGGGCCGGGACTCGGCCTGCCAGGCGGCGGTCGCGTGCAGCGGAACCCCGTCGAGCCGGACGACCCCGTCGCGCACGGTGCGCCGCGCAGGTGGCAGGGCAGTGGCGATCACCACGCCCGCGCAGCCCTCGGCATAGGCGGCCGCCTCGGCGGCGAGATTGCCCCGGAGCAGCGAGTCGACCTTCTTGAACAGCGTGGCCCCCTCGGGAGCCTGTGCTGTCACGGTGCGCACCGCCCGCCCGGCCTCCTCGCCGGTCAGCTGCCGGGAGTCGAGGTCGACCACGACGGTCCCGGCGCCGGCCGCCTGGGAGAGGCCCCCGGACAAGGGCCCCAGCAGCACCTGCCCCGGCAGCCCGAGCGCCACGGCCGTCTCGGCGGCACCGGAGAGATCGTCGGCCAGGGCGAGGACGGGGCGGTCGACGGCGTGGACGGCCGTGACGTCGGTGACGGCGGTGAGGGACACGGGTACCTCCTCGGGCGGTCCGGTCGGACGGCCTCGGGCACCGATGATGACACGAGATGCGCGAACCGCGCGAGACCCCTTGCGCACTTCGCGCAACCGTGCCACCTTTTCCGGCGCGACACCCGTTCGTCTCCCGCCGACCCGCACGCCCCCCAGGACCCCTACGACCCCCACGACCGGCACCCCACCGGACCACGGGCCACGGACCGTCGGACTGCGGGCCACGGATCACAGGACCACCGGGTCGCCGCGAGAGCCGCACCCCGCACGTACTGCACACCCCGCACACCCCGCACACTCCGCACACCCCGCTCCGGTAGCCCGGAACGGACCCCGAGCCGGTCGCCCCCGGAACGCGAGAAGGTCGACGATGACCCCAACTCCATTCAGCGCCCCGCCCCCCGAGCCCCCGGGGCATGCTTCGCTCCCCGCCCCGGCCCGCCGGACCCTCCTCCGCTGGAGCGCCGTCGGCGGCGCCTCCCTGGCTCTGGGCCCGCTGTCGGCCTGCGCAGGTCCCACCGGCGCCCCCGGCCCCGGCACCCTCACGCTCGGCCTCAATCGCTCCCTGATCAGCCTGGACAACAAGCTCAACCAGTTCGACGCGGCGGTCACCGTGCAGCGCGCGGTCCGTCAGGCGCTCACCCGGATCGGCCCCGGTATGAAGCGGGAGCTGGTCCTGGCCGACCGTTTCACCATGACCGCGCCGACGACGTGGACGGTCCGCCTGCACGCGGAGGCGCGCTACTCCGACGGCAGCCCCGTCACCGTCGAGGACGTCACCACCGCCCTGAAGATGTACGGCGAGGTCAACGGCTCCTTCCTCCTCGGCCTCTTCCCGGAGCTGCCCAGCGTCGAGAAGACCGGCGACCGCACCTTCCTGCTGCACACCGAGCGCCCGGTCCCGGTGCTCGACCGCCTGATGGCCAACATCCACATCACCCCGGCCGCCGCCAACAAGCCGGAGGAGCTGCAGAGCGGCGTCGGCTCGGGCCCGTACACCGTGGTGAAGGCCAACAGTGGCGTGGGGGAGTACACCCTGGCCCGCAACACCCGCTACTGGGGCGGCCGTCCACGCGTCGACACGGTCCGCGTGCGCTTCGTCCCGGAGGAGTCCAGCCGCGTAATAGCCCTGCGCAGCGGTGAGTTGGACGTCGTCGACACGCTCACCCCCGACTCGGCCGAACAGCTCACCGGCCTGCCCGGGGTCGCCCTCCAGGAGACCTCCGGCGTCCGCATCTGCCAGCTCTTCTACAACTTCCGCAAGCCCAAGGGGAGTCCGCTCGCCGACGCGCGGGTCCGCCGCGCCCTCACCTACGCCGTCGACGGCGAGTCCCTCGTCAAGGACGTCCTCACCGGCTCGGCCGAGGAGGCCCAGGGAGTCGTCCCGCTCGCCCTCGAAGGCGCGGTGCGCACCGGCACGTACACCTACGACCCGAAGAAGGCGAAGGCGCAGCTGAAGTCCCTCGGCGCGGAGGGACTGCGGATCCGGATCATCTGGGAGTCGGGGGAGTTCGCCGCCGACGCCTCCGTCATGGAGGCCGTCGTCGACATGTTCCGCGACATCGGCGTACGGGCCTCACTGCTCCAGTTCGAGCCGGGCGGCGACATCCTGAAATGGCGTCAGGGGCGGGCCGGCGACTGGGACGTCATCGGCAACGGCTACCCCGGCACCACCGGACAGGCCCTCACCTCCCTCCAGGGCATGTACGGCGGCACCGCGGCGAAGGAACGCAGCCGCGACACCTACATGGGCTATGTCGTCCCGGACGTCCAGCGCTGGCTCGCCGACGCGGGCACCGAGACCGACACGGCCGCGCGGGACCGGAAGCTGGCCGTCGTCCAGCACGCCGTCTGGGGCACCTGGCCCAGCCTGTGGGCCTTCGTGCCCAAGACGATGCTGGCCCGCCGCGACCGCGTCAGCGATCTCGGCCTGCTGCAGCTCAACTCCTACGACCTGTCCGCCGTACGACTGGAGAGCTGAGCCGTGGCCACCTACCTCGTCCGCCGCCTCGGCCAGAGTCTGCTGGCCGTCTTCCTCACCCTCACCACGGTCTTCCTGCTGGTCCGCCTCGCCCCGGGCGACCCGGCCGCCGCCTACGCCGCCCCGAACGCGCCCAGTGCCGACCTCGACCGCATCCGCGCCGAGTTCGGCCTCGACGAGCCGCTGATCAACCAGTACGGCATCTTCCTGCGCGAACTGTTCACCGGCGACCTCGGCACCAGTTACTCCTTCCACACCTCCGCGCTCGACGTGGTCCTGGACCGGATGCCGTACACCATCACCCTCGCCGTCTCGGCGATCGCGCTCACCACCGTCGTGGCCGTGCCGCTCGGGGTGTGGATGGCCCGACGGGCCGACACGCGGCGGGAGTTGGGCGCGAACGTCCTGACTATCGCCGGGCAGTCCATGCCGGACTTCTGGACCGGCGTGATGCTCCTGACCGTGTTCGCGGTGCTGCTGCCGGTCCTGCCCGCCTCCGGATTCACCTCCTGGAGCGGCCTGGTGCTGCCCACGGTGACCGTCGCCGTACTCCAACTCGCCCTGGTCTCCCGGCTGGTGCGCCGCGAGATGACCACGGCGCTGGCCGCTCCGTACACCACGACCGCCCGCTCCCGAGGCGTCTCCGAACACGCGCTGACCTGGCGCTACGGCCTCCGCAACTCCGCCGTCCCGCTGCTCACCACCCTCGGCACCCGCTTCGCCGCGCTGCTCAACGGAGTCGTGGTCGTCGAGGTCGTCTTCGGCTGGCCGGGCGTCGGCTCGCTCGTCGTCCGGGCCCTCGCCACCCGTGACTACCCCCTCATCCAGGCGACGGTCCTGGTCACCGCGACCCTCGCGATCCTCGTCCAGCTCCTCGTCGACCTCGCCTACCCGCTCCTCGATCCACGGGTACGACTCGGAAAGGCGGCCTGAGCCATGACCGACACCGCCACCCCGCGCACGGTCGCCGACGCCGGCCGGCCCAGCGCCGTCACCGCCCGCGACCTGGCCCGCGCCACCGCGACCCGGCGCCGGCGCAGCGCCCGCGTCAAGATCTGGATCGGCGCCGTCTGCACGGCCCTCGTCGTCCTGCCGGTGCTCCTCGCGAACCTGCTGCCGCTGCCCGGCGCCAACGCCCAGGACCTCTCCCGGCGCCGACTGCCACCCTTCACCGACGGCCACCTCTTCGGCACCGACCAGCTCGGCCGCGACCTGCTCTCCCGCATCCTGCACGGCGGCCAGGTGTCCCTGTCGGTCGGCGTCCTCGCCGTCCTCGTCTCCGGTCTGATCGGCATCGCCGCGGGCTCGGCAGCCGGGTTCTTCGGCGGCTGGATCGATGCCCTTGTCTCCCGCTTCCTCGAAGCCCAACTCGCCCTGCCGCTCCTGATGATGCTGCTCCTCGTGGTCGCCCTCTTCGGGCCCTCGGTCACCGTCATCACCTGCGTGATCGCCGTCGCCCAGTGGCCCGAGGTGGCCCGGCTGACGCGCTCGCTGGTGCTCGTCGAACGGGAGAAGCCGTACGTCGCCGCCGCGCGGGTGCTCGGACTGCGCGGCACGCAGGTGCTGGCCCGGCACGTCGTGCCGAACGTGGTCCGGCCGGTGAGCCTCGTGGTGCTGCTCCTGCTCGCCCAGGCCGTGCTCCTGGAGAGCGCGCTGAGCTTCCTCGGGGCCGGTCCGCAGCGGCCGTTCGCCACCTGGGGGCGGATCATCTCCGACGGCCAGGCGTACATCACCACCTCCTGGTGGCTCGTCACCCTGCCCGGCCTGGTCATCGCGCTGCTGGTCGTGGGCGTGAACCTCCTCGGCGACGGCCTGCGCGACCGGAAGGGAGCCTGACCGGTGACCGAACAGCCCCTGACGTCCAAAGAGGAGTCCCCGCTGCTCGACGTGGCGGACCTCCAGATCGAACTCGTCACCGCGCGCGGAGTCGTCCGCGCCGTCGACGGCGTCAGCTTCACCGTCCGCCGGGGCGAGACCGTGACCCTCATCGGCGAGTCCGGCTCCGGCAAGTCGACCACCGCGATGGGCGTTCAGCGCCTGCTGCCCGAAGGGCTCGCCGTCCTTTCCGGCAGCGTCCGCATCGCCGGACGGGACGTCCTCGCCGACCCCGCAGCGGCCCGCGCGGTCCGCGGCCGGACCGTGTCGCTCATCCCGCAGGACCCGATGACCGCCCTCAGCCCGGTGCACACCATCGGCCGCCAGCTCGGCGACGCCATCCGCCTGCGCCACCCCTCACTGTCCCGAACACAGGCCAGGGACAAGGGAATCGACCTCCTCGCCCAGGTCCGCATCAGCAGGCCGGAGACCCGCTGGAAGGCCTACTCGCACCAGTTCTCCGGCGGCATGCTCCAGCGCATCCTCATCGCCGTCGCCCTGGCCGGCGAACCCGAACTCCTCGTCGCCGACGAGCCCACCTCCGCCCTGGACGCCACCGTCCAGGCGAGCGTCCTCGACCTGCTGATGGAGCTTCAGGAACGCACCGCCATCGGCATGTTGATGATCACCCACGACCTCGGCGTGGCCCGCCTGGTCTCCGACCGCATCCACGTCATGAAGGACGGCCGCTTCGTCGAGTCCGGCCCGGCTGACCGGATCGTCGACACCCCCGCCGACCCCTACACCCGCGCCCTGCTCGCGGCCGTGCCCCGGCTGGGCGCCTGGGACGAGACACAGGGAGCCGCCTCATGACCGCACTGCTGTCCGTCGAGGACCTCGTCGTCGAGTACCCGACCGCGAACGGGCCCTTCCGGGCCGTGGACCAGGTGAGCTTCCGGCTGGAGCGCGGCGGTTCGCTCGCCGTCGTCGGCGAGTCCGGCTGCGGCAAGTCGACCCTCGCCCGCGCCCTCGTCCGCCTCCTCAAACCGCGCTCCGGCCGGATCGTCCTGGACGGCACGGACATCGCCACCCTCCCGGAACGCAGACTGCGCCCGCTGCGCCGCCGCGTGCAGATGATCTTCCAGGACCCCTACGGCTCCCTCGACCCGCACCTGACCGCCCAGCAGATCGTCGCCGAGCCGCTGCGGCTGGCCGGCATGTCCCACCGCGCCGAACGCACCCGCCGGGCCGCTGAGTTGATCGACCAGGTCGGCCTGCCCGCCACCGCGCTCGACCGCCACCCCGCCGACTTCTCCGGCGGCCAGCGCCAGCGCATCGGCATCGCCCGCGTCCTCGCCTCCCGCCCCGACGTCCTGGTGTGCGACGAGGCCACCTCCGCGCTCGACGTCTCCGTGCAGGCCCAAGTCCTCACCCTGCTCAGGGAGTTGCAGGCCGAGACGGGCATCGCCTACCTCGTCATCGCCCACAACCTGGGCGTGGTCCGCGAGATGAGCACCGACGTCGTCGTGATGCGGGCCGGCCGCACGGTCGAGTCCGGCCCGACCGAGACCGTCCTCGCCGCCCCCGCCGACTCCTACACCCGCGCCCTGCGCCGCACCGCCCTCGACCCCACCGCACTTCACGGCCTCAAACCGCGCCACGTCCTGGAAGGAACCCCCACGTGACCACCGGCATCACCCTGCCGCACACGCCCGTCCCGCTCTCCCGCCTGGTCCTCGGCACCATGACCTTCGGCGACACCGTCGACCGGGACGGCGCCGCCGCCATGCTCGACGCCGCCCTGGACGCGGGCATCACCGGCGTCGACACCGCCAACGGCTACGCGGGCGGCGAGAGCGAGCGGCTGCTGGGGGAACTCCTGCCGGGCCGCCGCGACCGCATCGTCCTGGCCACCAAGGCCGGCATCCCACACCCCGACCAGGGCGAGAACGCACCCCTGTCCCCGGCCGGTCTGCGCGCCGCCCTCGACGGCAGCCTCAAGCGGCTCGGCACCGACCACATCGACCTCTTCTACCTGCACCAGCCCGACCGCGCGACCCCGCTCGCCGAAACCCTCGCCACCGTCGCGGAGTTGGTCGACGAGGGGAAGATCGGCGCCCTCGGTGTCTCCAACTACGCGGCCTGGCAGATCTCCGAACTCGTCCGCACCGCCGACGAGGTGGGCGCACCCCGCCCGGTCGTCGCCCAGCAGCTGCACAACCTCCTCGCCCGCCGCATCGAGGAGGAGTACGTCGAGTACGCGGCCGTCAGCGGACTGCGCACCATGGTCTACAACCCCCTCGGCGGCGGCCTCCTGACGGGGCGTCACCACTTCGCCGACACGCCCGACGAGGGCCGCTTCGGCACCTCCCGGCTCGCCGAGATGTACCGGCAGCGCTACTGGGACGAACGGCTCTTCACCGCCGTACGCCAACTCACCGCCGTAGCAGAGCAGTCGGGGCTGCCGCTCACCGAACTCGCCCTGCGCTGGCTGCTGGACCGCCCCTCCACCGACGCCCTGCTCCTCGGCGGCTCCAAGACCTCCCACCTGCTCGCCAACATCGCGGCCGCGGCCGCCGGACCCCTGCCCGCCGACGTCACCGCCGCCTGCGACGAGATCGGCGCCGGGCTGCGCGGTCCGATGCCCGCCTACAACCGCTGACCACCCCAAGGAGCACCGCATGACCCCCGCCGCCTTCGCCGCCGCCCTCCGCGCCCGTGAACAGCTCATCGGCTACTGGGCCGTCCTCGACTCACCCGTCTCCACCGAACGCGTCGCCCGCCTCGGCTACGACTACATCGCCCTCGACGCCCAGCACGGCCTCCTCGAATACGCCGGTGTGCTGCGTTCGTTGACCGCCATCGACACCAAGGGTTCCACCGCCGTCGGCCTGGTCCGCGTCGAGGCCAACGACCCCTCGCCCATCGGCAAGGCCCTCGACGCCGGAGCCGCGGGCGTCATCGTCCCGCTCATCGACACCGCCCAGGACGCCGCCGACGCAGTGGCCGCCGTACGCTACCCGCCGCTCGGCCGTCGCTCCTACGGCCCCATGCGCTCGGCACTCCGCATCGGACCCAACCCTGCCGACGCGCACCAGGAGACGGTCGTCCTCGCGATGATCGAGACCGCCGAAGGCCTCGCCAACGTCGAGGAGATCTGCGCCACGGACGGCCTCGACGGCGTCTACATCGGCCCCTCCGACCTGCGCATCGCCCTCGGCGGCGCCACCTCCACGGACCCGGCGGTCGCCGCCGATTTCGAGGCCGCGCTCGTCACCGTACGCACGGCCGCCGCGGCCGCCGGGATCGCGGCCGGCATCCACAACCCCGACGGCGCGAGCGCCGCCAAGCGACTCGCCGAGGGCTTCACCTTCGCCACCGTCGCCTGCGACCTCGTCCACCTCGAACAGGCCGCCGGCTCCCACCTGGCCGCCGCCTGCCAGGCGGGTGAGGGCCGTTGACCGGCGCCCACGGCATCATGCGCGCCCACCCGGACCAACCGGGCCGCTCCGAGACCGAGTTGGCCGCGCCCGCCGTACAGAACCACGCCGCGAACCTCACCGTCCTGCCCGGCGGCGAACTCGGCTGCGTCTGGTTCGGCGGCACCCAGGAGGGCGTCGCCGACATCTCGGTGTGGTTCGCCCGCCTCGCGCCCGGCTCCGACACCTGGTCGCTGCCGGTCCGCCTCTCCGACGACGCCACCCGCTCCGAACAGAACCCCCTCCTCTTCCCGGCCCCCTCCGGCGAGTTGTGGCTGCTGCACACCGCCCAGCGGTCGGGCCACCAGGACACCGCCGAGGTGCTACGCCGAGTGAGCGCCGACAACGGCGGGGCCTGGAGCGAGCCCCAAGTCCTCTTCGACGGCGGGGTGTTCGTGCGCCAACCCGTCATCGAACTGCCGGGCCGACTGCTCCTGCCCGTCTTCCGCTGCGTGGCCGCACCGGGGGAACGCTGGTCCGGCGGCCACGACACCAGCTCCGTCATGCTCAGCGAGGACGGCGGCCGCAGCTGGCGCGAACGCCCGGTCCCCGGCTCACGGGGCCTCGTGCACATGAACGTCCGCCCGCTGCCCGACGGTTCGCTCCTCGCGCTGTTCCGCAGCCGCCGCGCGGACGCCGTGCACCGCAGCATGTCGTACGACGGCGGCGAGACCTGGACCGAGCCGAGCCCCCTGGATCTGCCGAACAACAACTCCTCCATCCAGTACACGATGTTGGCAGACGGGCGACTCGCGCTGGCCTACAACCACAGCAGCCGCGCCGACGCCGTGGCCCGCCGGGAGTCGCTGTACGACGAGATCGACGACGCCGGAGGGGAGGAGCCGTTCACCGACGACGCGTTCTGGGGTGCCCCGCGCGCGCCCCTGTCCCTCGCGCTCTCCTCGGACGGCGGCCGCACCTGGCCCGCCCGCCACGACGTGGAGACCGGCGACGGCCACTGCCTGACCAACAACTCCCGTGACGGCCTCAACCGGGAACTGTCCTACCCGTCGATCGCCCAGACCCCGGACGGCAGCGTGCACCTCGCCTACACCCGCCACCGGCGCACCATCAAGCACGTCCGGCTGGACGCCGACTGGCTGAAGCGGGAGCTGCCCGCGTGACGACCACCCTGATCACCACCCCGACCTTCGCCCGCTGCGCCCACCGCCCTTGGGAGATCCTGGAGTTGGCCGGAGCGGGCCCGATCCGCCCCGAGGGTGCACCGGACCTGCGCACGGCCGACGCCCTGATCGTCGGCATGGAACCGATCACGGCCGACGTCATCGCCGCCGCCCCGCGCCTGAAGGTGATCGCCAAGCACGGTGTCGGCGTCGACACCATCGACCTGGAAGCCGCCCGCGCCCGGGGCATCCCCGTGGTGTGCGCGCCGGGCAGCAACTCCCGTGCCGTGGCCGAGTACACCTTCGGCCTGATCCTGTCGGCCTCCCGCGGCATCTTCGCCTCCCACCAAGGAGTCGCCGCGGGGGAGTGGCCCAAGCTGTTCGGACCCGAACTGCACGGCCGGACGCTCGGCGTGATCGGCTTCGGGCGCATCGGACGCCTGGTGGCCGGATACGGCGCCGCCTTCGGTATGCGGGTGCTCGCCCACGACCCCTACGTCCCCGACCCGCCCGGCGCCGAGCCCGCGGCCCTCGGTGAACTCCTCGCCCGCGCCGACGTCGTGAGCCTCCACCTCCCCGCTGACCCGGCCGCCGGCCCCCTCCTCGACCGGACCCGCCTCACCTCGATGAAGCGGGGTGCCCTGCTCGTCAACGCCGCCCGCGGCGGCCTCGTCGACGAGGAGACCCTCGCCGCGCTCCTGACCGACGGCCACCTCGGCGGGGCCGCGCTCGACGCCTTCGCCCACGAACCCCTGCTCCCCGACAGTCCGTTGCGTGGCGCCCCGAACGTCCTGCTCACCTCCCACATGGCCGCCTGTGGCCAGGAGGCCAACCGCCTGATGGGCGTGACGGTCGCCGAGGACGTGGTCCGCGTCCTCGCCGGCGACGAGCCTCTCAACCCGGCCACCTGACACTCGCCCCCGTCCCCCCTCGGTCCCGCCGCCCGGAGGCCCCCCATGTCGAAAACCACCTCCCAACCGACCGCCCTACCCCCGTCGACAGCCCTCCACGACCCCTACGCCCTCCGCGCCGAGGACATCCGCGAAGCCCCCACCACCTTCCCCGGCCGCCTGCGCCACCTCGGCCCCGGTTTCGTCCTGTCGGCCGCCGTCGTCGGCTCCGGCGAACTCATCGTCACCACCTCGCTCGGCGCAAGGGCGGGCTTCGCGCTCCTCTGGCTCGTGATCGTCAGCACCGCCGTCAAGGTCTGGGTCCAACTGGAGCTGGCCCGCTGGACCGTCCTCAACGGCCGTACCGCGCTGGAGGGTTACCGCGACGTCGGCCCCCGCATCGGCCCCGTGAGCTGGATCAACTGGCTCTGGATCGGCATGGACTTCGCCAAGATGTTCCAGCGCGGCGGCATCATCGGCGGCACCGCGGCCGCCTGCTCCATCCTCTGGCCGATCACGGGCGAAGCCCTCAGCTTCCCCTCCCTGGCCGTGTGGACGGTGCTCGTCACCGGCTCGGCCGTCCTGCTGCTGCGCACCGGCCGCTACGGCGTCGTCGAATGGCTCTGCGTCGCCTGCGTGGTCGTCTTCACCCTCGCCACGGTCGGCCTCGCCCTCGGCCTCCCGCTCACCCAATTCGGCTACGGCGGCGACGAGTTGAGCCAGGGCCTCAGCTTCGAGATCCCCGCCGGAACCGCCGGCATCGCGCTCGCCATGTTCGGCATCACCGGTGTCGGCGCCGACGAGATGACCACGTACACCTACTGGTGCATCGAGAAGGGCTACGCCCGCTGGACCGGCCCCGACGACGGCACCGAGGCCCGCGCGAAGCGCGCCGAGGGCTGGCTGAAGGTCATGCGCCTCGACGTCGCCGCCGGCTGGCTGGTCTGCACCCTGTGCACGCTGTCCTTCTACGTCATCGGCGCGGCCGTCCTGCACCCGCAGAACCTGGTCCCCGAGGGCAACGACATGATCACCACCCTCTCCCGGATCTACACGGACACGATGGGCCCGTGGGCCGAGTACCTCTTCCTCGCCGGCGCCATCGCGGTCCTGTACTCCACGCTCATCGGCTCCACCGCCAGCGTGCCGCGTCTGTGGACCAACACCCTCGGCCTGCTCGGCGTCGTCGACTGGCGGGACGTCCGGGTCCGCCGCCGTACGATCCGGATCCTGACCTGCTGTCTGCCGCCGGTGTGGGGCGCGTTCTTCCTCTACGTCCAGTCGCCCGTCCTGATGGTCCAGATCGGCGGCATCGGCGGCGGCGTGTTCCTGCTCGCCGTGGTCGTCGCCGTGTGGCGGATGCGCGCGACCGGCGTGCCCCGGCGCTTCCGCTCCAACTCGTGGCGGACGGCCGCCCTGGCCCTCAGCAGCGCCGCGATCGTCTTCCTCGGCGTGTACGGGGTTCTGGACACGCTGGGGCTCGTTCCGGCCGAGTGACGACCCGTCCGCTTCCGACGTCGTACGAGGTGAACGGCCCTGCGCCGCCATCCGTACCCCAGGGCGAGGACGATCAGCATACGACCGGGAGTGGCGACGTGCCCCAGCAGCAACCGCGAGGCCCCATCGACCGAAGCGCGCCTTTCGCGTCCGCGAGGCGCGCGGCCGTCGTCGGAAGCCTGGTGATTCTTCCCCTGGCCACGGCGTGCGGCGGTGACGAGGACAAGGCGGTCAAGGCGGTCACCCCCTCCAAGATGTCCGCCGCCCCGTCCGCCGGAGTCGTCGCCCCCGCCAAGGTGGAGGTGATCGCCGGTCTGACCGGCTGCAAGGCCACGATCCGCGTCGACGCGGACGAACTCCGCCAGGGCCTGTGTCACACCGAGAAGGCCGACTACCTGATCACCACCTTCCCCGAGGAGCAGTACAAGGAGGCCTGGCTGGACGCCGCCAGTGTGTACGGCGGCAAGTACCTGGTCGGCCTGCGCTGGGTGGTGAGCGCCAAGCCGGAGATGCTCGACTCCTTCCGCGACCAGCTCGGCGGCACGGTCAAGCAGCTGCGGGGCATGGGGCCGACACCGTCCGCGTGAGGCGCCGACGACGAACAGCCCCGGGGGAGCGACGCTCCGCCGGGGCTGTCACGCGTGGTGCCTAGTTGATGCAGAGCACCCCGCCGAGCAGGCAGAGCCCGGAGGAGTCCGTCGCCGAGGTCGAGGGGGTCGCCGTCGACGCCGAGTCGCTGCTGCTACTCGTGCTGTCACTGCTGCTGTCGGTCGCCGAGGCTGTCGGCGTGGACGTCGTCCCGCTCACCGTGTCGGAGGCGCCGGAGACCACCGAGTCGACCGCCGCGGTGGTGGCGGACACGGCCTTGGGGAGCGCTGCGGCCGCGGTGTCCTGACGGACCGCCTGCGTCGTCGGGGTGGCCTGCGGCAGCGCGGCCGCCTGCTCGTGCGCGGTCTTCGCCGTGGACTTGTGGGCGGCGCCGGCCGCGGCCGGGGTGGACTGATGGGTGCCGGGCGTCGTCGCGGTGTCGGACGCCGGCTCCACCGCCACGTCCTCCGCACCGCCCATGACCTCTCGGTCCGGCGCGGACGCCGCCTGCGTGCGGTCCGTGGACTGCCGCTCCATCGAGGCCACGGTCAGACCGCCGCCGACCAGCGCGACCGCGGTGGCCACCAGGGCTCGCCGCTGGGTCTTCTTCCAGCGCTCGCGCTGGCGCCGCCGCGCGGCCCGGCCCGTCGGCGAGACGGGCAGGCCCTCCGTGCCGTCGTAGGGGTCCGCCGCTACGTCCTCGGCGTAGGCGGCCGGGTCGTGCCAGGTCTCCGGGCCCGGGTCCTGCCACACAGCCGCGCCGTGCGCAGCAACGGGTGCCGCCTCCGCGAGCGGGAGGGGAGCGATGTCCGGGGCGTAAGCGCCGCACCCGGGGCACGCCAGGGCACCGTTGAGATGCCGTCGGCACGAGGAGCAGTAGTCCATCCGCGGTCTTCCTGACTCGGCTGCGCCACCGGCGGATTCAGCCGTGGCCTGGGCCCGATCGCACGAGAGATCGAACGGCACGTACGGTAGCGAGCCTTTGGCAAGGCGGTGTGCAGCCTGTGTGGTGCTCTTGCGGAGATGCGGTCCATGTTTCTCCGCAGAGGCGCAAGTCAGTAGGGCAGGGGCCGCCCGGAGGGGGTCCGCAGGTCCTGGGGCTCCGGCCGCCGCGGAATACGGGGAAGCCTCGTCTGCTGAATACGCCTCATGGTCGCCTCCCCGGCATAGTCCGCGTTGCGCGTGTGCGAAGGAGGCTTTCCCCGCCACGGGCCCCTCAACCCCCGTCAGGGTTCATGAAGTTGCGACGGGCATGCATGAACACCCGCTCGGCACGGTCCGGGGAGGAGGACCGTGCCGAGCGGGTCGGGCGGTGTGGCGTCAGGCGGTGGCCCGCTGCCTACGCCGCAGGGCGAGGTACGACGCCGTCGCACCGGCGGCCACGAGCGCCCCCGCGCCCAGGCCCACCTCAAGCGCCGGGAAGGCCGAGGTGTCCGTGACGGCGGCGGTGTTCACCATCGCCGGCCCCGGCGTGATGTCCGTGGAGACGGGGGCCACGTGCCGGATCGGGCCGACGGACTTCACCGAGCCGTTCGCGTTCAGCAGCACCTGCTTGTTGTTCGGGTGCCGGAAGTCGAACATGCCGCTCAGCGAACCCGCGGTCGCGTCGAAGGAGTGGTCGCCGATGCGCCCGGTGTGCCAGTTGTCCTCGACGAAGCGGATGATCGAGGACTGGTCGGTCTGCGTGTGGTCGACCTTGTTCACCTTGCTGTACGGCGATATCACCAGCAGCGGCTGCCGCGTGCCCGGCCCGCAGCGGTCCGCGTAACCACCGGACGCCTTCGGCCCCTTCTGGCACGCGGGACTGTCGGTGGCGAGATTGTTGGAGCCCAGCGAGGTGTCCGTGGAGCCGTTGCGCGGCTTGGCGTAGGCGTGGTCGTACCAGCCGTCGGAGTCGTCGTAGGCGACGACCACCGCGGTCGACTTCCACTGCGGCGAGCTCTGGATCGCGTTGATCTCGCCGACCAGGAAGTGCTGTTCGTCGACCGGGTCGGAGTACCCGGCGTGCCCGTCCTGGTACTCACCGGCCTTCAGGAAGCTGACGGCCGGCAACTTGCCCGCCTTGAGGGCCGCGCTGAAGTCGGTGAGGTCGTAGTTGTGGTTGGCCTGTCCGTTGTGCCCGATCTCGGCGACGTTCTTCGGCGCCAAGTGGTGCGGGTTCGACGTCGACTTGTAGTACGCGAAGGGGTTGTGGTGCGGGCTGTAGTCGACCACGGAGGCCCCGCCGACGTTGGTGTGGGTGGCGTCGCACTTGGCGTGGTCGCCGGACTTGCCGTCCCAGGAGGTGGAGGGCCGGAAGCCGCCCTGGAACCAACCCCACGTCACCTTCTTGGCGTTGAGCAGGTCACCGATGTTCCTGCCCTGCATCGCGGCCAGCGCGCTGGTGCTGGTGTGGTCCTTGTCGGCGCAGTCGTCGTAGGCAGGGTCCGGGTCGTTGACGACGGTCCCGACGCCCTTGGCGTCCGGGGACTTGACCGCGTACGAGTCGGGCGTGGCCGTCCGCTTGCCGGTCGCCGGGTCGATGGACACCACGCCGTGGGTCTGCCCGGAGACCAGGTTGAGCGCGCCCGGCGTGGAGGGACCGTAGACCGAGCTGAAGGACCGGTCGTCGAGGGCGTACTGCTGGGCGTAGTTCCACAGTCCGGTGACGGTGTTGCCGTCGTAGTAGTCCATCACCAGGCCCGGCTCGCCGAACAGGCCGCCGCTGCACTTGTCGACCTCGGTGTTCTGCACGTACTGGTCGGCCTTGCCGCCGTTCGCCGCGTACTGCTCCGGCCCGTAGGAGTGGTTCTGGTCGCAGGTCATCGCCTGGGCCGCGCTCAGCCGCTTCGGGGTGTACTGGTTCGGGTTCTTCGTCAGCAGCCCGGCGTGCGCGAGGGTGTCGACGTCCTTGGGGGTCTTTTTGGACGCGGTGAACTTCGTGCCGTCGGTGTTCGCGGCCTTCGGGTAGGTCGCGAAGTAGTGGTCGAAGGAGATGTTCTCGTCGAACAGCACCACCACGTGCTTGATCGGTGTCGCCGTCGACGAGAGGGCCGCGGGGCCGGCGGCCCCCGCCGGCGCCGCCCCGCCGAGGACCGTGAGCGCGGCGGCGCCCGCCAGTGCCCCCAGGCTCCGGACCGTTGTTCTGGTTGCCTTGCCGGCCATGCTCGTTCACCCTTCGCGCGCTTGTCGTACGGCCTGGATGCTCCGCCCGGTGCACGGCACCTCGGCGGAGGGCGGGTGGCGAGCGGGTGAACACCGGGTCAGGCTAAAAGGGGCGAATCTTGACCGCCCATTGACCGCTCAGGTGACGGAAGTTGTCCGGACGGGCTCAGCTCAGCAGGGCGCGCCCGTACCAGTCCGCCGCATCCCGTACGCCGGGCAGCGCGAAGAAGTAGCCGCCGCCGAACGGGGATATGTAGTCGACGAGCGGTTCGCCGGCCAGCCGCTTCTGCACGGTCTCGAACTGCCGGGCCAGGTCCTGCTGGTAGCAGGAGAACAGCAGGCCCATGTCGAGGTTGCCGTTGCCGTCCATGCCCCGGTCGTAGTTGTAGGCGCGGCGCAGGATCCGCTGGTCGGCGGTGGCCGTGGTGCGCGGATTGGCGAGCCGGATGTGCGCGTCCAACGGGATGACGTCACCCTTGGGATCGGCCGCGTAGTCGGGGGTGTCGTGCTCGGCGTCGCCGTCCAGCGGTGCCCCGGACTCCCGGGACCGGCCGAACATCCGCTCCTGCTCGCTGAGCGAGACCCGGTCCCAGAACTCCACCAACATCCGGATGAGCCGGACGACTTGATAGCTCCCGCCGACCGCCCAGTCGGGCTCGCCGGACCCCTTGCCGACCCACACCAGGCGGTCCATCTCGCGGGCGGTGGTCTCGGGGTTGGCGGTGCCGTCCTTGAAGCCCAGCAGGTTGCGCGAGGTCCCCGACGGGCGGGGCGGGCTGCTGAAGCCGTCCAGACGCCAGCGGACCTGCATGCCGCCCCGCGTGTGCCGGGCGATGTCCCGCAGGGCGTGCAGCACGGTGTCCGTGTCGTCGGCGTGCAGTTGGAGACTGAGGTCGCCGTGGCACCACTCGGGCCTGAGGTCGTCGTCGGGGAAGGCGGGCATGGCGGTGAGCCGTCGCGGCACCGACTTCGCCAGACCGAACCGGCCGTCGAACAGCGAGGCACCGACTCCGACGGTCACCGCGAGTTCGCCGGACGGCAGTTGCTCCCCGAGCACGCCCGAGTCGGCGGGCGGTCCGGTGATCCCGACAGGGTCGGGCGTCCCGCCCGTGGTCAGGAAGCGGGCGCGGTCGGTCAACGTGCGCAGCAGGTCGGTGAGTTCGGCCCGGCTCTCGGCCGTGATGTCGAAGGAGGCGAACACGGTCGTCCGGCGGGGCGGCGCGATCGCCGACCGCTGATGGACACCGTGGAAGGGCGCGATGCTCCCGCTGACCGCGGAGGCGGGGGCGGCCGCACCACCCGCCGTCAGCCCCGCGCCCGCGAGAGCGGCACCGCGCAGGAACCCGCGCCGACCGACTCCGCCCGGCCGTCCGGTCGTACTCACACCGTCCTCCGCGGATCGCACAGGGTCGCCACCGAGGCCAACCGCTCCACCAGATCACCCAGAACGGCGTTCACGTCCTCGCGCTGGGTACGGCTGAGTCGGTCCAGCGGAGTCCATCCGGAGCCGTGCCGGAAGCCGTCGAGCCTGCGCCCCGCCTGGTCCAACTCGCCCTCCAGGCCGGCGAGATCGGCGTACCGGGTGGCGAGCAGCGGCCGCAGCCGGGACAGGACCTCACGGGTGCCGTCCAGATTGGCGCGGGCGGTGGCCAGGTTGCTGCCGCTGCCGTAGTCGGTCCGCCCGGTCAGCTCGAACTGCACGGTGTTCTCCAGGATCTCGTGCGCCCGCAGCCCGAGTTGGGCGGGGTCCATACGGGTCTGCGCCCAGCTGTCGCGCAGCGAGGTGACCGCCTCTACGAGAGCGTCGACCGGGGCGCGCAGTGTGGTGGCGGACTGGCCGTGCCACAGCCCGTACTCGATGCGGTGGAAGCCGGTGAAGTCCTTGTCGCGCACCCCGCCGGCCAGCCCCGCGTCGGTCGCGTTGATCGCCGCGTCCGCGTCCCCGAAGGCGTCGTAGGCGGCACCGAGCCGCTCGTACTCCAGATGCGCGGGCAGCCAGTCCGTCCGCGCCCGGGCGAGATCCCCGCGGTCGATGTCGTCCCGCAGCCGCGACGTGAGCCGTACGACCTCGGCGAGCCCGTCTCCCACCCACTTCTGGTAGGCGAGCGCGGGCGGAATCAGGTCGTGCTCGGTGATCGGCGCCGCCGCCGGACCCCTCTTCCCGGTGGCGATGCGGACCGTGGGCCCGGTCACCGCGTCGGCGTCGTCCGGGACGCACTTGAAGGCATACGACCCCTTGCCGACGCGAACCGTCAACTCCCGTGTCGTACCGGGCCCGATGTCCTCGACCTCGCCGTAGACGGCCTGGCTCGCCGGATCCTCCAGGAAGACTTCTGCGGCCCCGTCGGACGGGTTGTGCAGGTCGAACACCTGGACACCGGAGACCGGGCTCGTCCACCCGCGCCCGCAGTGACCCGCCGACACCTCGACGGTGGTGTGGGGCATCCCGTCGGAGGCGGCGCGCGCCGGACGTGAGCCATGAGTGAAGGCCACCAGGGCGGCCGCGAGGCACACGAGGACGACACCCGTGACGCCCCACAGACGCGGCGACCTCCAGGTGAGGCCGGACAACACCATCCGGGGCCTCCCGGGGTCGTACCGTAAGCGATCACCTCATGCTAGGCAGCCCCCAGCACCCGGACGACCGTCCAGAGGAACCCATGACCAAGAGTTCCCTCCGGGTTCACCGACGATTCGGAGGGAACCGTTCCACGACCGGCGGGCATCTGGCATCCCGTGTTGATGTTGCTGTTCGGGTTCGTTTTCCTTCTCGGGTGGGCGGCCGCCCTCGCCGCGCTGGTGCGCGCCGTCGTGGTGCTGGTCCGCATCCGGCGGGTGGACTGGGTCCGGGGCCGGGGGAATCCGGCGGTACGACTGCTGCTGCCGACGCCCGCCTTCCGGCGCCTGGACGTCGCGCTCGCCGTGACGGCTCTCCTGGCCGACCTGTGGCTGATCTCGACGGCGATCGTGTTCGGGGTGGACGGCGTCTTCACCGAGGGCTGGATGGGCCACTCCGGCATGATGGACCCGACCGGACAGAGCTACCAGGCCGACGTCGTGAACGTGCTCGACACGACGGCGTGGTGGACCTTCGGGACCGCGGTGCTGTGCCGCTGCTGGACCACGGCCGCCGTACAGATCTGTGTCCTCCCGGCGGCGGCCTGGTGGATCGGCTCGTTCCACACCTACTACAACTGACGCCCACCGCGTACGGAGAACCAGCGCGCCACGGCCGCGGTCACGACGGCGGCCACGACGAGGTACAGGCCCAGGCGTTGGTCGGGCACGGCCGGCGACCACACCCGCCAGGCCGACGCGGTGTAACTGTCGGCCGCGAGGTAGGCCCCGTACACCCTCGGCGGGTCGGCCTGGCCCCGCAACCACAACAGGGCGCCGATGACGGCACAGGTCGCGGAGACCGTGTACAGGACGACGGAGCCGCGCGCGGGTGCGCTCACGGTGCTTCCCCCTTCTCGATGACGCGATGGTGGAGGAATTGTCGCCACCGGAATCGGGGGCCGGTTCACCGGGGTCGGCCCGCGCGTGTGTCACTCGGTACTGCGCAGCGCGTCCCAGGTGTCGTGGGCCACGACCCCGTCGGCGTCCAGCCCCCGGTCGCTCTGGAAGGCGCGGACCGCGGACTCGGTGTCCGTCCCGAACTCGCCGTCCACCCCGCCGCCGCCCACGCTGTACCCCCGCTTGACCAGCATGCACTGCACCTGCTCGACCTTGCTGCCGCTGTCGCCGAGACCCGTGCGGCCCTTGCCGTTGTAGTACGTGCAGTCGGTGAGCCAGGGCGTGCCGTCGGTGTCCGTGGACGGGCTGTCGGTGGACGGCGTGGGGGAGAGGGACGCGCCGGGAGCGGAGGCGCTGTCGTCGCCCGAGCCCGAGCCCGAGCCCGGGGTCGCCGGGTCGCCGGCGGTCCCCGGGGCCGTGGACGACGAAGCGGCCCCGGTCCGGCCCTCGGTCTCCAGGTCCGCGGCGCCGTCCACGTCCTGCTGCGTCCGGCCGGTCGTCCCCGGGGACTCGGGCCCGGCGGAGATGCCACGGGGCGCGGATCCGATGCCCCGCAGCCCACCGGCGCCCGGAGTGGCGGTCGCGGGGGCGTCCGGTCGCAGGAGCACCAGAGCGACCGCGACCGCGGCACAGACCGCGAGGGCGACCAGGACCACCGGTAACGGCCTCCTCCGTACCCGCGTGAAGACCTCCGCGAGCCCCGACAGCCGTACCGAGGACGTCGCCATGGGATCGCCGACGGCGTCCTTCTCCGGCTCCGATACGGGTACGGCGGCCGGTGGTACGGGCTGGGCCGGTGGCGTCACCTGGGCGGGCGGCATGACCGGCGGGGTCCGCAGGCCGGGCATGTCGGCCACCGGCAGGAGGTGCAGCCCCTCGTACGCCCGCTGCCGCGCCAGCACCTTGCCGCCCAGCGGCTGCGGCCAGTCGGCCGGTACGGCACGCGCCCCGGCCGCGTCGATCAGCTCCTGCGGAGTGGGCCGCCGCGCGGGCTCCTTCGTCAGACAGGCGGTCAGCAGCGCACCGAGCGCGGGGTCGGCCGCCGAGATCTCGGCGAGCACCTCGGGGTTGGGGTCCTCGAAGGCCACCCGGTGCATCACGTCGACGCCGGTGCCGTCACCGAACGGGGCACGCCCCGCGGCCGCGTAGACCAGCGTCCCGGCCAGCGAGAACACGTCCGACGCCGTGTCGGACACACCTTCCCTCAGGTGCTCGGGCGACATGTAGGCCGGTGTCCCCACCCGGTTGCCCGTCCCGGTGATCGCGCTCGCGTCCGCGGCCTTGGAGATGCCGAAGTCGATGACGTGCGCGCCCCGGACGGTCAGCAGCACGTTGGACGGCTTCAGGTCCCGGTGCACGATCCCCTCGGCGGCCAGATGGGCGAGCGCCCGCCCCAGCTCCGCCACCAGCCGCCAGACCGCGGCCGCCGCCAGGGCACCGTCCTCCCGTACGGCCTCCGTCAGATCGAAGCCGGGGAGGTACTCCGTGGCCATCCACAGCAGTTCGTCCTCGAAGCCCGTACCGCACAGCCGCGGCGCGTGCGGGGTGCGCAGCCGGGCGTGGACCGCGGCCTCGCGTTCGAACCGGCGCCGGAACCGCGGATCCTCCGCGTACTCCGGCCTGATCACCTTCACCGCGACCAGGCCGGGACCGTCGTCCGCGGGCCGCGCCAGATAGACCCGCCCCATGCCCCCGCTGCCCAGCAGTGCGACAGGTACATAGGGGCCGACCCGCCGCGGGTCGCCGAGCCGCAGCGGTGAGGCGCCCGTCTGCCGCAACGCCGCCGTCGCGTCGTCCGCCGGCAGGGGCCGCTGTTCCGACAAGAAATCCCCCGAAGTCACTTTCGATGCACGCCAGTTCGCCCCCCGTGGAAGACGAGGCTAGCCCCAGCCCGCACATGTGTTCAGCCAATCGGCGACTTCCGCCGTCACTTCCAGTCGTACGCGTACGCCGCGACCCAGGTGATGTCGAGCTGCGCGCTGCTCCCCGGGGCCGCTCCGGGCCCCTCCAGCGCGCTCTCGTTCTGCAGCACCCAGGACAGCGGCCGGCTCGGCACCTCGCGGGTGTCGTGCCCGATCTGCCGGCCGTCGACGAAGAAGCGCACGTTGCCGGGGGTCCACTCGGTGGAGACGGTGTGCCACTCGGTCCAGTCGTCGGCGCCGGGGAAGTAGCCCTGCTCACCGCCGCCGCAGGGGTGGTGGAAGGCGGTGAGGTCACCGGTCCAGTTGCCCTCGGGATGGTCCATCTCGCAGCCCCCGCCGTAGTGCAGCCAGGCGGACTTGTAACCGGGAGCCGGCTTCACCACCTTGATCCGGGCGCTGTACTTGCCGTACTTCATGTCCATCACCGCCCGCGGAACCACCGCCGAGGCGTGCACGGGTCCTCCGTCGGCGGGCCGCCACATGCGGATGGACATCCGCCCGTCGCCGTTCTCGGCCGGACCGACGCTCACGGTGTCCTCGGGGTGGTAGACACCCACCACGTCCCGCCCCCGGCTGTTGGCGGTGTCGAGCCAACCCGTCGGATACGCCCACCAGTTGTCGCGGTACTTCCCGCTCAGCCCCGCGCAGTGGGCGCCCGAGGTCTCGATGTTGTGCGCGCAGTCGCTGAACGCGCCGAGCGGCACCCGGTCGCCGTTGAAGTCCTCCGCGAGCACCTGCCAGAAGGGCCCGCAGTCACCGCGGGGCAGAGCCGCGCTCACCGTACGACAGGCGTCGGCGGCGACGGGGGCTCCGTCGGCCCGGGGGAACCCCAGCAGCACGCCCGCGATCATGAGGGCCACGGACACCACCAGGATCCGCCTGCCGTGGGGATGGCGCCGCGCCGCGTGTGCACCCATCTGGAGGCTCCCTCGTTCCTCGGTTCCGCCGGTGCGTCCTCCGAAGGAGCATCCTCGCGCGGGTGTGGAGACGGAGTCAGCCCCCGGGACCCCGCGGGATGCGGAGGAAGGCGCTCCACGGCCTCGCGCCATAGGCTCGCTGTCGTAGGCGCAGCAGGTCGTACGCGAAGCAGGTCGTACGCGAAGCCAGTCGTATGTGAGGGACGGGAGACGGCAGTGCCCGGAACGATGGTCGCCGAGGTGATGGCCGAGCTGGCCGCCCTCGAGGACCCGAAAGCGCGCGCGGTCAACGAGCGACACGGCGACGACCACGGCGTGAACCTCGGCAGGCTGCGCGCACTGGCCGAGCGCCTGAAGACCTAGCAGGACCTCGCCCGGAGCCTGTGGGGGACCGGCGACACCGCGGCCCGTCTGCTGTCCCTGCTGATCTGCCGGCCCAAGGAGTTCGGCCGCGACGAACTGGACACCATGCTGCGCGAGGCACGCGCACCCAAGGTGCACGACTGGCTCGTGAACTACGCGGTGAAGAAGAGCCCGCACGCCGAGGAACTGCGCCTGTCCTGGTCGGCCGACCAGGATCCCGTGGTCGCGAGCGCGGGCTGGGCCCTGACCACGGAACGCGTCGCGAAGAGCCCCGAGGGTCTGGACCTCGCCGGACGCCTCGACATCATCGAGTCGGAGATGAAGGACGCCCCCGACCGTCTGCAGTGGGCGATGAACCACTGCCTGGCGCAGATCGGCATCTCCCACGCCGAGCACCGCGCCCGGGCCGTGGAGATCGGCGAGCGGCTGGAGGTCCTGAAGGACTACCCGACGCCCCGGGGCTGCACGTCTCCGTTCGCCCCGGTCTGGATCGCGGAGACGGTGCGTCGGCAGGGCGGCACGACGGCGCCCTGAGTCACTCCGGGTCAGCCGACCTTGCCGACCGGGCTGATCTCCAGCTTCACGCTGTCGCTGCCGTCGGAGACGGGCAGGCTGCCGGCCGGCCACTTCAGGGTGACGCTCTTGGTCTCGTTCGGCGGCGTCACCACGAGGTCGGTCAACTGCACCCCGGAACCGCCGCTGTTGTTGTACGGGAACGTGATGTTGAAGGCGGCGCTGTCACCGTCCGCGAGTATCTCGGAGAGCGGCTTCTCGCTGTTGCGGGTCACGGAGAGCGTGTCGCCCTGAGCGGTCTTGAGGTCGACCCCCGCGAACCCGTAGATGCGGCAGTCGCGGCCCCCGCCGTTCTTGAAGGAGACGGTGACGACACCCTCGGTCTTGTCCGTGGTGTTGTCGCTGGCGTCGACCTCCAGCTCGTCGGTACGGCAGATGCCGGCCTTGCCGCTGCCCGTGTCACCGGTACTGGTACCGGCGCTGGCGCCGGCGCTCTGGCCCGCCTGCTCCGACGCGCCGGCGCTGCCCGGCGTGGCCGTCGCTTCGGTGGGGGCCGCCTGCGCGCTGTCGGACGCGTTGTCGTCGCCGTTGCAGGCGGTGAGCGAGAGCGCGGCGACGAGGCCGATGACAGCGGCGGCGGCCTTGCGGGTGTGCAACATGATTCCCCCGTGATGCGGAACGGTCGGTGAGGTCCGGATGACTCCGTGGTGCGGGCTCCTTTGTACCGGCCGACCGGTCACGAACAGTTGATCATGATGTGCGGGTTCTGCAACAGCGATGATCACGTGAGGCCGAAAACCGGCGCCGTGGGTTCCGATTTGCCCGACCGGCACGACCAATTCCAGCCGTTACCTTGACGCTCTCATGACAATCGGTCGGAGGCGGTGTCACTCTTCTCCAGTCATTCACAGTTCCTTGACAGTTTCACCACGCGGCGCAGCCGTGTGTTCCCACCCCCCACCTCCTTCCACCCGCATGCCGTGCAGCGCACCGGACCGGCGTACCCCGCGGGTCCGTCTCGTCCACGGCCCCCACCACGGGCCGCCCGTCGTACCGAAGGAGCCCCCGTTGTCCCTGCACCACCGCGCCCTCGTGCGGAGCAGACGCACGACCGCCCTCGCCCTCACGGCGATAGGTTCGCTGCTCGCCCTCGCCGCCCCCGGCCTGGCCACCGCCGCCCCGGCGCCCGCGAAGATCACCGCCAGTCCTCGGGCGGGCGCCGCCCAGACCGCCCTGACCCCCGCCCACCGCACCGCCCTGATCAAGAGCGCCCAGTCCGCGGCGACCGGCACCGCGCAGCGCATCGGCCTCGGCGCCAAGGAGAAACTCGTCGTCAAGGACGTCGTCACCGACGCCGACGGCACCACGCACACCCGCTACGAGCGCACCTTCGCAGGACTCCCCGTCCTCGGCGGCGACCTCGTCGTGCACGACGACAGCGGCCGTACGACCGTCACCAAGGCCAATTCGGCGCGGCTCACGGTGCCTTCGCTCACCCCGAAGCTCACGGCCGGCGCGGCCACCGGCAAGGCGCTGGCAGCCTCGAAGGCGGACCGGGTCGAGGGCGCCGAAGTGGAGAACGGCTCCCGCCTGGTCGTGTGGGCGGGCAGCGGCAAGCCCGTGCTGGCCTGGGAGACCGTCGTCGAGGGCGTCCAGCAGGACGGCACGCCCAGCGAACTCCAGGTCGTAACCGACGCCGCCACCGGCAAGGAACTCCTGGCCGCCGAGAAGGTGCACACCGGCGAGGGCACCGGCCAGTTCGTCGGCACGGTCCCGCTCGGCACCACCCCGTCCGGATCGACGTACCAACTCGTCGACCCCGACCGTGCAGGTCACCGCACGTACGACCTCAACCAGGGGACGTCGGGCACCGGCACCCTCTTCACCGACGACAACGATGTCTGGGGCGACGGGCTGCCGTCCAACCGGCAGACCGCCGGCGTCGACGTGGCCTTCGGCGCCGCGGCCACCTGGGACTACTACAAGGAGACCTTCGGCCGCAACGGCATCCGCAACGACGGCGTCGCCGCCTACAGCCGCGCCCACTACGGCAACAACTACGTCAACGCCTTCTGGCAGGACTCCTGCTTCTGCATGACGTACGGCGACGGCTCGGGAAACACCCACCCGCTGACCGCACTGGACGTGGCCGCCCACGAGATGAGCCACGGCGTCACCGCCGCCACCGCGGGCCTGGTCTACTCGGGCGAGTCCGGCGGCCTGAACGAGGCGACCTCCGACATCTTCGCCGCCGCCGTCGAGTTCCACGAGAACCTCGCCGCCGACCCCGGCGACTACCTCGTCGGCGAGAAGATCGACATCAACGGCGACGGCACCCCGCTGCGTTACATGGACAAGCCCTCCAAGGACGGGGACTCCAGGGACAGTTGGAGCTCCACCCTGGGCGGCATCGACGTCCACTACTCCTCCGGCCCCGCGAACCACTTCTTCTACCTGCTCTCCGAGGGCAGCGGCGCGAAGACCGTCAACGGCGTCTCCTACGACAGCCCGACCTCCGACGGCCGGCCCGTCACCGGCATCGGCATCGAGAACGCCGCCGCCGTCTGGTACCGCGCGCTGACGACGTACATGACCTCGACGACCAACTACGCGGGCGCCCGCACCGCGACCCTGTCGGCCGCCGCGGACCTGTTCGGCGCCTACAGCCCGACCTACCTCGCCGTCGCCGACGCGTGGGCCGCGATCAACGTCGGCAACCGCATCGCCCTCGGCGTCAACCTCGCGCCGGTCGCCGACCAGATCAGCGGGGTCAACCAGGTGGTCAGCCTCCAACTGGACGCCTACACCACCAACTCCGGCTCCGCGCTGACCTACGAGGCGACCGGCCTGCCGGACGGCCTGACCCTCAGCCCGAGCGGTCTGATCAGCGGCACCCCGACCACCCTCGGCACCGGTGACGTCACCGTCACGGTGACCGACGCCACCGGCGCGAGTGCCTCGGACACCTTCAGCTGGCAGATCGCCTACGTCTACGCCAACGCCACCCGCGTGGACATCCCCGACAACGGGGCCGCCGTCGAGTCCCCGGTGACCATCACCGGCCGCGACGGCAACGCCTCCGCGACCACCACGGTGTACGTCAACATCGTCCACACCTACCGCGGTGACCTGACCGTCGACCTCGTCGGCCCGAACGGCACGGTGTACTCCCTCCTCAACCGCAGCGGCGGCTCCGCCGACAACGTCGACCAGACCTTCACGGTCGACGCCTCCGCCCAGCCGGTCAACGGCACCTGGAAACTCCGCGTACAGGACCGGGCGTCCATCGACGTCGGCTACATCGCCCGCTGGCAACTGACCCCCTGACAAGTCATCACCTCGCCGCCCTGGTCCCGCGGGACCAGGGCGGCGCATTCGCGGCACGGCGCCTTTCCTCCCGGCTCCCCGAAACCGGATACCTTGCCCGGATGCCCCCGCCGAACCTGCGCCACGCCGTCCGCGCGATCGTCCTGGACGAGGACGACCGCATCCTGCTCTGCCGCTTCGTCTTCCCGGAGCCGCCCGGCACGATCACCGTGTGGGCCGCACCCGGCGGCGGTGTCGAACAGGGGAGACCCTGCTGGAGGCCCTGCGCCGGGAACTGCACGAGGAGATCGGCCTGGTCCTGGACACCGACCCCCCTCACGTATGGCACCAGGAAGTCGTCGCTCCGGGGCACGCCGAGGGCTACGACGGCGTGGTCAACGACTACTTCCTCGTCCGCACCGCCTCCTTCCGGCCGCGCGGCGCGATGACGGACGAGCAGCTCGCCGCCGAGAACATCCAGGGCCTGCGCTGGTGGCGACCGCAGGACATCACCGTCTACGGCGGCCCCGACCTGTTCTCGCCCCGCGACCTCGCAACTCCCCTCACCGCGCTGATCACCGAGGGCGTCCCGGCCGACCCGGTACCGCTGGGACTGTGAGCCCGTCCCGGTCCCGGATCCGACTCCTGCGGTCGTGGGTATCGTTATCCAAGCGCTGCCCCCGGCGCCGCTGATCGCCCTTCGCGCGTGTCCGGCCGACCGCACGAGGGCGATGCCGTGAATCCCGGAGAGGGAACGCACCCATGCCCGACCGCCCCCGCAAGCTGCCCTTCGTCGTGTGGGTGCTGGCCGTCGGGACGTTCCTGATGGGCAGCACGGAGTTCGTCGTGGCCGGTCTGCTGCCCGAGGTGGCCGGTGACCTGGAGGTCAGCGTGTCCCGCGCCGGTCTGCTGATCACGGCGTTCGCCGCGGGGATGATCGTCGGACCGCCGGCGATGGCGATCGCGACACTGCGGCTGCCGCGCCGCTCGACCCTGGTCCTCGCGCTGGCCGTCTTCTCCGTCGGCCACGTGGTCGCCGCACTCAGCTCGTCGTTCACGGTGGTGCTCGTCTCCCGCGTGGCGACCGCCCTGGCGACCGGCGCCTTCTGGTGCGTGGCGACCGTCGTCGCGGCGAGCGCGGCCGGTCCCGCGGCCACCTCCCGGGCGCTGGGTTTGCTGATGGGCGGACTGACCGTGGCCAATGTCGTCGGAGTGCCGCTGGGGGCCTGGCTGGGACATGCCTCGGACTGGCGGGGCCCGTTCTGGGTGCTGGCGGTTCTGTCAGCCTGCGCCGCGGCGGTCGTCGGGAGGTTCATCCCCGACGAGCCGGAGCGCCGACCCCCGTCCGTGCGGGCCGAGTTCGCGGCGCTGCGACAGCTGAGGGTGTGGCTGGTGCTCGGTTTCATCGCCCTGCTCATGGGCGGCGTCCTGGCGACCTACAGCTACATCTCCCCGCTGCTCACCGACCGCGCCGGTGTCCCCGTCGACGCCATCCCCCTGGTACTGGCCGGCTACGGCGTGGGCGCGGTGCTCGGCACGGCGATCGGCGGTCGGGTGGGGGACGCCCGGCCGCTCGCCACGATGATCGGGTCGGCCGGATCGGCCACCCTCGTCCTTCTCCTGCTGGTGCTCTTCTCCACCGGCCCGGTGCCGACGGTCGTCCTCTCGGTCCTGCTGGGCGTGACCGGCTTCGTGGCGACCCCGGTGCTCGGCGCGCTCGTCGTCCGCTTCGCCTCCTCCGCGCCCACCCTCGCCTCCGCCCTGAGCAGCGCGGCCTCGAACGTGGGTGTCACCCTGGGCTCCTGGATCGCCGGCCTCGCCCTGACCTCGTCCCTGCGGGAGGCAGGGCCGGCCCTGGTGGGCACGGTGGCGGCGGCCCTGACCGCCGTACCCTTGACAGCCCTCGCCCTGACCCGCGCTACGCATGATGAGGCCCCCGCGCTCAAGGCACCGGACGACTCGTGTCCTGGCCCGCTCCGGGAGTCAGCAGGGTCCTGAGGGCGCGTTGCGGGGACCGCCCGGAGCTCGAAACCGCACACGCCGGGGGCGTAGTGCTGGCCTTGCTGTGGCCGGAGCCCGCCCCCGCCCCGCTGGTTCGCCTGACCAGACCCGCCGGTAACGCTGCCTTACGCGGCCGCCACTGCCTCCGCCCCGCCCCACCCCGTCAGACGACGATCACCTCCACCCCGCCCTCGCGGATCTGCTCGATCACCTCCACCGGCGCCTCGCTGTCGGTGATGAAGCAGTCCACCGCGCTCAGCGGGCAGATGCGCGCGAAGGCCCGGGTGCCGAGCTTGCTGCTGTCGGCCACCACGACCACCCGCCGCGCCTGGCGGGCCATGAGCTGGTTGATGTGCGCCTCGTCCTCGTCCAGGGCCTTCGCGCCCGAGCGGGGATCGAAGGCGTCGACACCGAGCACCGCCACGTCCAGGTCGACCTTGGAGAGGGTGTCGTAGGCGAGCGGTCCGGTGAGTTCGAAGGACTGCAACCGCGAAACCCCGCCGGTCATCACGAGTTTGACGTGCCGTCGGACGGTCATCTCGCTCGCGATGTTGATGGCGTTGGTGACGATGGTGATCTGCTCCGGCCCGGCCTCCCCCTCCGGCGGCTGGCGTTCGGCGATCGCGCGGGCGACCTCGGTGGTGGTCGTACCGCCGTTGATGCCCACCACGTCGCCCGGACCGACCAGCGCCGCCGCGGCCTGGCCGATGCGGATCTTCTCCGAGCCGCGGGCGGCCCGGCGGTAGCGGATCGGCAGGTCGTAGTTGACGGTGGTCGCCACCGCCCCGCCGCGCGTACGCGTCACCAACTGCTGTTCGTGCAGGTGGTTGAGGTCCCGCCGGATCGTGCTGGGGGACACCCCGAAGCTGCGGGCGAGACCTTCGACGTCCACATGCCCCTCGCTCGCCATGGCGTCGAGCAGGGCGTTCATCCGCGCGTAACGATTCACGACGCCGATCTTAGCAGAAATGCTCGAAACTGCTCACAGAATCCTCTGTACGACCACTAACGAGCATTCTATGGTCATCGAAAACCACGACAGGCGGGGGCTGGTCGGCGGTAACGACAGTCTTGAAGCAGGGAGTTGTGCGGTGCTCGGAACAGGCAAGGCAAGAAGACTGGCGGTCGCGGCGGTGTCCACGGCCCTGCTCGCGTCGGCGACGGCGTGCTCCAGCGGCGGCTCCTCGTCCGCCGACGGCGGAAAGGTGACGCTGAGCTACGGCGTCTGGGACACCACGCAGGTCCCGGCCATGAAGAAGATCGTCGCCGCCTTCGAGAAGGCCAACCCCGACATCACCGTCAAGGTCCAACTCACGCCGTACACCCAGTACTTCACCAAGCTCCAGGCCGCAGCCACCGGCGGCCAGGCACCCGACGTGTTCTGGATGAACGGCCCGAACTTCCAGCTGTACGCGTCCAACGGCGTGATCAGGCCGCTGACCGACCTGAAGACCGACACCTCCGTCTACCCGTCCTCCCTGGTGAAGCTCTACCGGTACAAGGGAGTTCAGTACGGACTGCCGAAGGACTTCGACACCGTAGGCCTCTGGTACAATAAGAAGCTCTTCAAGGCCGCCGGCGTCGCCTACCCGACCGCCTCCTGGACCTGGAGCGACTTCCAGCAGGCCGCCGCGAAGCTCAGCGACCCCGCCAAGGGCGTCTACGGCGTGGGGGCCACGCTGGAGGGCCAGGAGAACTTCTACAACACCGTCTTCCAGGCGGGCGGTTCGATCATCTCCGCCGACGGCAAGAAGTCCGGCTACGCCGACGCCAAGACCATCAAGGGCCTGGAGTTCTGGACCGACCTGATCTCCAAGAAGCAGTCTCCGAACCTCAAGCAGATGACCGACACGCAGCCGTACGCGATGTTCCAGTCGGGCAAGCTCGCCATGTTCTGGGGCGGTTCCTGGGACGCGGCGGCCTTCGGCTCCAACGCCGCCACCAAGACGGACGCGGACGTCACCGTGCTGCCCGCGGGTGAGAAGCGGGCCACCGTCATCCACGGTCTGGCCAACGTGGTCTCCGCGCACACCGCGCACGTCGCCGAGGCGGAGAAGTTCGAGGCGTTCCTCGGCTCCAAGCAGGCCGCCGACATCGAGGCCGCCACCGGCACCGTCATCCCCGCCTACAACGGCACCCAGCAGGCGTGGGTGAAGGCGCACCCGCAGTACCACCTGCAGAGCTTCCTGGACGAGCTTCCCTACGCCGTCCCGCTGCCGTCCTCCGCCAACACGGCGGCCTGGAACGCCCTGGAGCTGAGCAACCTCACCAAGGCGTGGAACGGCACCGAGTCCACCGCGGCGGCCGCCAGGACCCTGGCGACGCAGATGGACGCGGCCCTCGCCAAGGAGCCCAAGTGACCATGGCGGCGCCCAAGTCCGCCGACGCGCCGGCCCCCACGGCCGCTCCGAGCGACTCCTCCGCCGAGCGGCGGCAGCGGAGACAGCGGCGGCAGTGGCGGCCGTGGGAATCGTGGGGGTCCGCCGCCGCCCGGCGGCGCCGGGCGAACACGCTGTGGGCGGCCTTCTTCCTGGCCCCCACCGCGATCGGGCTCGGGGTCTTCTACCTCTGGCCGGTCGTGCAGACCTTCTACTTCAGCTTCACCGCCTGGGGCCCCTTCGGCGGCCACACCTGGACCGGCCTCGCCAACTACCGCCGTCTCGCTCACGATTCGGAGCTGCACCAGGCACTCGGCAACACCCTCTGGTACTGCCTGTACGGCCTGCTCGGCATCCCGGTCTCGCTGGTGGTGGCGGTGCTGCTGAGCCGCCCCGGCCGCAAGGGCGTCAGCGTCTACCGGACGCTGATGTTCCTGCCCGTGGTGACGATGCCCGTGGCGGTGGCCATGGTGTGGCGCTGGCTGTACAACGGCGACTACGGCATCATCAATTACCTGCTCGGCAAGATCGGCATCCACAGCCGCTACTGGATCGACGACCCCCACACCGCGCTCGTCGCGGTCGCCCTGGTCGCGATCTGGACCACCGTCGGCTACAACCTGATCATCCTCATGGCGGGCCTGCAGTCCATCCCCCGCCACTACTACGAGGCCGCCGCGCTCGACGGCGCGGGCCCGGTGCGCCAGTTCTTCTCGCTGACACTGCCGCTGCTGAGCCCCACCCTGTTCTTCGTCAGCGTCCTGTCGGTCATCAGCTCATTGCAGAGCTTCGACCTGGTCTACGCGGTGATCGGCAAGACCAACCCGGCGCTGCCCCAGGCCCGCAGCGTGGTCTTCCTCTTCTACCAGGACGCCTTCGTGAACAACGACCGGGGCTACGCGGCGGCGATGGCCTTCCTGCTGCTGATCGTCGTCGCCGCCGTCACCGGCCTGCAGTTCCGGCTCCAGAAGAGGTGGGTCCACTATGTCTAGCGCACGTATGTCTGGCGCACGACCGCGCTTCCGGCCGGGCTCGATCGGCGCCCACACCTTCCTGGTCGCCGCCGTGCTCGTGTTCGCCGGCCCCTTCGTGTGGGAGCTGCTGACCTCGTTCAAGAGCCTCGCCGAGTCCACCCACGTCCCGCCGACCCTGCTGCCCTCCTCCTGGCACACCGGCAACTACTCGACCGTCTTCGGGCAGATCCCGTTCGGGCGGATGATGTTCAACAGCGTCCTGAACGCCGTCGCCCGCACCCTCGGGCAGCTGCTGTTCTGCTCCATGGCCGCTTACGCGTTCGCCCGCCTCGAATTCCCGGGCCGGCGCGTGCTGTTCGGGCTGTTCCTGTCGGTCCTGCTCGTCCCGAGCCAGCTGCTGGTCATCCCGCAGTACCAGGTGATGCAGAACCTGCACCTCCTCAACACCCTGCCGGCCCTCTTCCTGCCGGGCATGTTCAGCGCCTTCGGCACCTTCCTGCTGCGCCAGTTCTTCATGGCGCTGCCCGCCGAACTGGAGGAGGCGGCACGCCTGGACGGCGCGAGTCCGCTGAGGATCTTCTGGAGCATCATGCTCCCGCTGGCCCGCCCCGGCCTGATCGCCCTGAGCATCCTCACGATGATCTGGTCCTGGAACGACATGATGTGGCCGCTGATCGTCAACTCCGACACCGACAAGATGACCCTCAGCGTGGGCCTGCTGGCCCTCATCGACCAGGTCATCACCAACTACCCCGTGATGATGGCCGCCGCACTGCTGGCCACCCTCCCGGTGATCGTGGTCTTCGTCGTGCTCCAGAAGCAGGTCGTCGAGGGCATCGCCCTGTCCGGAACGAAGGGCTGAGCCGTGACGGAACTGCGCATCGGTGTCGTCGGCGTCGGCCAGCGCGCCCTGCTCGCGACCCTCGCCCACCGCCCCGGCACCTCCCGGGTGGTCTCCTGCGCCGACCCCGACCCGCGCGCGAGGGACCACGCGCGGGAGATCTTCGGGGCCGAAACCGCCGTACACGATCGCTACGAGGAGATGCTGGACGACGGCCTCGACGCGGTGTTCGTCCTCACCCCCGACGACCGGCACGCCGAGCCCGCCCGCCGCTTCCTGGAGGCCGGGGTCGCCGTCTTCGTGGAAAAGCCCCTGGCGATCACCGTAGAGGAGTGCGACGACGTCCTGGCCACCGCCGCCCGCACCGGCACCCGGCTCTACGTCGGCCACAACCTGCGTCATCTGCCCGTCCTGCGGAGGATGCGCGCCCTGATCGACGACGGCGCCATCGGGCAGGTCCGCGCGGTGTGGTGCCGGCACTTCGTCGGGCATGGCGGTGACTACTACTTCAAGGACTGGCACGCCGAACGCGCCCGCACCACCAGCCTGTTGCTCCAGAAGGGCGCCCACGACCTGGACGCCGTCCACTGGCTGGCGGGCGGCTACGCGCGCACGGTCACCGCGCTCGGCGGGCTCACCGTCTACGGCGCCAACCCGCGCCGGGACACCCCGACCGAGCAGCGCGTCACCGAGTGGTTCGACCGGTCCGTGTGGCCGCCGTCGACGCTGACCGACCTCAACCCGGTCGTCGACGTCGAGGACCTCAGCATGATGCTGACCCGGCTCGACAACGGCGTCCTGACCAGTTACCAGCAGTGCCACTACACCCCCGACTACTGGCGCAACTACACGGTCGTCGGCGACGCCGGCCGCATGGAGAACTTCGGCGACGGCATCGAGGGCGACCCGGCGGTCGTCCGGGTCTGGAACACCGGCCGCTCGGGCTACCGCGCCGACGCCGACCTGACGATCGAGGTGAGCGCGGGGGACAGCGCCCACGGGGGCGCCGACGCCGCGCTCGTCGCCGAGTTCCTGCGCTTCGCCGCCGTCGGAGGACCCACCGACACCTCGCCGGTCGCGGCCCGGGAGGCGGTCGCCGCGGGGGTCGCCGCCGCCCACTCGCTGCGGGCGGGCGGGACACCCGTGGAGGTCCGCCCGCTGACTCCGGAGCTGGCCGGGTACTTCGCCGCACACCAGAAGAAGCAGTAGGGCTTTCACCTTCTGCCGGGCCCGCAGCGCGCCCGGCCGGGCCGGCACGCCCGGACCCGCTCACCGACACCCCTCACACCCAAGGAGCACACCCATGTCGTTCATCGGCGAGGAGATCGCCCGTCAGCCCGCCGCCTGGCGCAAGGCCGCCTCGGCCGCCACCGCGGCGAGCACCCTGCTGCCGGCGCCCGGAGAACGGGTCGCCGTCATCGGATGCGGCACGTCCTGGTTCATGGCCGAGGCCTACGCGACCCTCCGCGAGACCCGCGGACTGGGGGAGACCGACGCCTTCGCGGCCTCCGAGTTCCCGCACGGCCGCGACTACGACCGGATCGTCGCGATCTCCCGGTCCGGGACCACGACCGAGGTCCTCGACCTGCTGACGCGACAGCGCGGCCGGCGGCCCACCGTGGCCCTCACCGCCGACACCACCACCCCGATCACCGAGGCCGCCGACCACGTCGTGGACCTCGGCTTCGCCGACGAACGCTCCGTCGTCCAGACCGTCTTCGCCACGACCGCGCTCACCGTGCTGCGCGCCGGCCTGGGCGAGCCCGTCGCCGCGCTCGCGGACGCCGCCGAGGCCGTGCTCGACGAACCGCTGCCCGACGCCTGGGTGACGGCGGAGCAGATCACCTTCCTGGCGCGCGGCTGGGCGCACGGCATCGCCCGCGAGGCCGCGCTGAAGATGCGCGAGGCCACCCAGGGCTGGACGGAGTCCTACCCGAGCATGGAGTACCGCCACGGCCCGATCGCCATCGCCGCCCCCGGCCGCCTGGTCTGGCACTTCGGCCCCGACGCCGACGGCCTGCGCGAGTCCGTGGCGCCCACCGGCGCGCTGTTCGTCCAGTACCCCGAGGACCCGCAGGTCGACCTCGTACGCGTGCACCGCCTCGCGGCCGAGACCGCCGCCCGCAAGGGCCTCGACCCCGACCGGCCCCGGGCACTGACCCGGTCCGTGGTGCTCGGCTCATGACGGGCGACGGCTATGTCGTGGGCGTGGACGTCGGCGGTACGTCCATCAAGTGCGCCCTTTTCACGCCGAGTTGCCGCCCGCTGTACGAGCACCGGCGCCCCACTCCGCGCGGCGCCGACGAGGCCGTGGCCGAAGTGCTGGACGCGGTACGTCTGTTGACCGCAGAGGGTGAACGACGGTACGGCACCGGACCGCTCGCCGTGGGAGTGGCCGTGCTCGGTCTGGTCGACGAGGCCACGGGCGTCGCGGTGCGCTCGGCGGCGACCGGTTGGCGGGACGTCCCGCTCGCCGCCCTTCTGCGCGGGGTCACCCCGGCCCCGGTCGCCGTCGGCCAGGATCTGCGGGCCGGCGCCCTGGCCGAGGCGCGACTCGGCGCGGGCCGGAACCTCCCCGGGTTCCTGTTCGCCGCCATCGGCACGGGAGTCGGCGGTGCGGTCGTCCTCGACGGCACCCCCCTCACCGGCTCCTTCGGCCGCGCCGGGGAGATCGGCCACCTCCCGGCCCGCGGCGCCGACGGCCCCTGCGGCTGCGGCGGACGGGGCTGCGTGGAGACGGTCGCCGCCGCCCGCGCGCTGAGCGCCCGCTACAGCGCCCTGACCGGTCGTACGACCGATGCGGCGCACGTCGCCGAGGCGGTCCGGGCCGGCGACCCGGCCGCAACGGGCGTGTGGGACACCGCTGTTGAGGCGCTCGCCTCGGCCTTCGGCACGGCGGCCCTGCTGCTGGACCCGGCCGCCGTCGTGATCGGCGGCGGAGTCGCGGCCGCCGGCGACCTGCTTCTCACCCCCCTCCGCGCCGCGTTGGCCCGGCACGTCCCGTTCGGCCCGCTCCCGCCCCTGCTCCCCGCCGAGTTGGGCGACCGCGCGGCACTGTACGGAGCCGCGCTGCTGGCGGCGGAGGCGCACGCCCTCACTCATCCCGTCCCGAACTCCCGGAGCGTCCAGCCGTGTTGACCCCCACCGCCGACCTGATCGCCGAGGCGTACGCCGCCGGGACCGGCGTCGGAGCCTTCAACGTCCTCACCCTCGAACACGTCCAGGCCGTCAGTGCCGCCGCGGAACTGACCGGCCGGCCGGCGATCCTCCAGATCAGCCACAACGCCGTGCGCCACCACCACGACGACGTCACCCCGCTGGCCGACGCCGCGCTCGCCGTGGCACGCCAGAGCAAGGCGCGCCTGGCGCTGCACCTCGACCACGTGGAGAACGACGACCTGCTGCACCGGACGGCCGACTGCGGGGCCAGTTCCGTGATGTACGACGCCTCGCGGCTGTCCGACGAGGAGAACGTCGCCGCGACCCGGGCCGCGGTGGAGTGGGCCCACGCCCAAGGCCTCTTCGTCGAGGCCGAGTTGGGGGAGATCGGCGGCAAGGGCTCGGCACACACGCCGGGTGTCCGCACCGACCCGGAGCAGGCCGCCGCGTTCGTCGCGGCGACCGGCGTGGACGCGCTGGCCGTCGCGGTCGGCAGCAGCCACGCCATGCGCACCCGCAGCGCCGAACTCGACCTGGACCTCATCGCCCGGATCCGCGCCGCGGTCCCGGTGCCGCTGGTCCTGCACGGATCCTCCGGGGTCCCGGGCGAGGTGCTGGGCGCCGCCGTCGCCCACGGCATGACCAAGATCAATGTCGGGACGCTGCTCAACGTCGCCTTCACCGGAGCGGTCACCGCGACCCTGCGCGATGCGCCCACCACCGTCGACCCGCGCCGCTACCTCGCCGCCGCCCGCGAGGCGGCGACCACGGTGGTGGCGGACTGCCTGCGCGCCACCACCGCGTGATCCGGCGTCGGCACCACGCCCGCACTCCCAGATCCCGCACCGGCCGTACCCCACCAGCCCCCACGCACCGCCACCCCGCGTATCCGGAGGGAACATGATGTCCACCACAAGACCCGGCCTCCGCGCCCGAGTCCGGCGCCTGGCCGGCACCGTCGCCGGAGCCCTGCTCCTGCTCGGCGCACCCGCGACGACGACCGCCGCCCACGCGGCCACCACCCCCAACCTGGGCCAGCACATAGGCGTCCCGGCCTACATCCCGACCAGCGACACCACCTCCTGGACCGAGATCACGGGCGCCGGATCCGGCCTCGGGGTGGCCATCGCCAACCCCGCGAGCGGTCCCGGCTCCGCCGTGGACTCCGGCTGGAAGAGCGTCATCGACTCCGCCCACGCCAACGGCACCAAGGTCATCGGCTACGTCGACTCCGGCTACTTCGGCTTCACCGGCCGGCAGACCGCCGACGGCAAGACCGACGCCACGGCCTGGCTGGTCCAGGCCGAGCAGCAGGTCAACAAGTGGTACTCCTACTACGGCGATTCGGTCGACGGCATCTTCTTCGACGACGGCGAGAACGTCTGCGGCCCGACCACCGACAGCACCGAGTACGTCGACCTCTACAAGCAGCTCAACGCGTTCGTGCACCACACGCACCCCGGCTCCCTCACCGTGGTCAACCCCGGTGTGGCCGTGCCCGAGTGCTACGAGGAGGCGGCGGACGTCATCGTCACCTTCGAGGGCTCGGAGGCCGACTACCTCAACCCCAGCACGGCGTTGGCCCCGGCCCAGTGGCAACTGGACGGCGACCCCGACCAGTTCTGGAACATCGTCTACAACGTGTCCCAGAGCGACCTGCCCACGGTCATCGCCACGTCCAAGCAGAACAACTCCGGCTACTTCTACGCCACGGACCGCACCCTCGCCTCCAACCCGTACAGCGCCATGCCCAGTTCGAGCTACTTCAGCAGCGAACTGTCCGGCATCGCCGTGACCGACACCCAGACCCCGGTCACCCCGGACGCCCCCGACACCACCTACGTCGGCGGCACCACCGTCTCCCTGAGCTGGCCCGCCGACGACACCGGCACCGCGGTCGCCTACGACGTCTACGCCAACGGCGCCAAGGTGGGCTCGGTGAGCAACTGGTCCCCGGACACCCAGGAGTTCGACGTCACCGGGCTCACCCCGGCCACGTCGTACACCTTCACCGTACGATCCCGTGACGTCGCCGGAACCCGGTCCGCCGCCAGTACCGGCACCACGGTCACCACGGCGGCCGCAAACTCCACCGTGCCCACCACCCCGGGCAGCTTCACCGCGACCGGCGTCAAGGCCGCCAGCCTCACCCTGAGTTGGACCGCCTCCACCAGCTCCGACGACCTGGCCTCGTACGATGTCTACGCGAACGGCAGCCACCTGCTGACGCTGAGCCCGTCGACCACCAGCGTCTTCCTCGGCAGCCTCGAACCCGGCACCACCTACGCCTTCACGGTCAAGGCCACCGACGACTCCGGCGCCGTCTCGGCCGCCGCCGGACCGCTGTCGGTCACCACCCTCACCCCCGCCGACGGCGTCACGTCCCCGTCCGTGAGCATCACCTCCTCGACGGCCACCTTCCAGGCCCAGTACAACCTCCCGTACACCTTCGAACACGTCTTCATCGACACCGACAACAACGCCTCCACCGGCTACTCCCTCACCTCCGGGTCCACCACGATCGGCGCCGACTACCTCATCGAGAACGGCTCCCTCTACGCGCACTCCGGCGACGGCTGGTCCTGGGGCATCGTCAGCGGCGTCGACCCGCTGGTATCCAGCACCGACGGCCTCTACGTCTGGCAGATCCCGACCAGCACGCTCGGCCTGACCACCGGCAACACCGTCGCCGCCGTCTTCCACGGCACCGGCGGATACACCGAGGCGTACAGCTCCGCGGTGACGGCCACCGTCGGCTGACCCCACCGAGGAAGCCCTTGTCGTTGACCCAGCCCGACGCGGAGGACG
>NZ_JBEYVC010000048.1:0-59472 GCF_040643855.1 Streptomyces sp. NPDC047072
GGTCAAGCGGACGCCGTACGACACCACCGTCCTGGTAAGTCCCCTCGGCGCTGTAGGAGGACGTAGTTGAGCGCTGACCGTTGACCAGCCAACCCATCTCATCGGGCACCGGAGCCAGGAGAATGGCCGCATGACCGTCTTTCGCTGTGCGAACTGTCAGCAGTCTCTAACCAGCGAAGTGCTGCCAGGGGAACCACTGAGAGGTCCCGAGCGGCCGCCGAGCCACGAGGTTGTTCCGCGTCGGGTGGCGCCGGGAACCTTCAAGCTCAAGTGCGGGCACGCTGGCCAAGACGGCCCGAACCTCGTCTGCGTCGGATGCGGCGTCGAAGTCGCGACGAGGGAGTCCGACTGCTGGACCGACAACCTCGTAGCGTTGATCGCCGCCGCAGTAACTGATGGGTCCACGGCCCTGTACGGCTGCGGCCTGGCCGAGCGGGTGTTGTCGGCGGAGACGGGACCGGCTGGTCAGTCGGGTGACTCCTTCTTGGGCTTCGAGCGCCTCCCGGAGTCGGACGTTCTCAAGGGTGATGTACTGAATCTGTGCTGCAGCAAGGGAAAGTGCGGCAGTGAGTTCGCGGTTGCGGCGCCGCAGCCTGGCATTGCGAGCGGTCAGGGTTTCCTGGGCTGATGGCTCATGTACCAGATCGGGGTAGCGCCGGCGGAACGTCGTGTTGCTCATGTGCAGGCTGCGGACGAACGCAAGAACACTCGGTCGGCGGTTGGTATCCCGGCAGGCGGAGAATCTCCTCCGGGATTCCGTTGCTGAGCAGGAACTGCGTGACCTCAGCTCGGTCCACCCGATGGAAGTACGAGTTCAACTCGATGTCGTGGACGAAGCTCGGCGGAGGAGGTACGGAGTGCCGTCGGGAATGCCCAGGTCATCCAGCCATCGCTCCCACTCGGTCGGGCGAAGGCGCAGGTAGCCTGGGGGTTCCACCGACTCGGGCAAATCCCTAGTGGTGAAGAGGGTTGACCAGGTTCCAAGCACTTGCGGGCCGTAGGCCATCGCGGCCAATGACACGGCGCGCAAATGTCAGAACCGTCGGACAGAGTCGATGCCCGGCGGGCGGACAGCAGCTCACGCCAGGGTGACGTGCATGCCGCCCTGGGCCAGGACATCGAGGACCACGCCGAACAGGTCGTAGGGCTGGCCGTCCGGTGTCAGGGCGTGGGACAGGTGCTCGCGTGCTGCCGCGGCTTCGCGCCAGAGCAGGGCTGCGGGGGCGGTGTAGCCGAAGGTGCCGCGCAGGCAGTCGTCGAGGGCGGCCAGACAGCCGCCGAAGTAGCCGCCCGGACCGTTCACCGCCTCGCCGAGGGCCAGGTAGAGGCCCGGTTCGTCGGTGACGTGTCGGCCGTCGAGTTCGTAGGCGTGACCCGCCGGCCGGTCACGGTGGGTGCGTCGGCAGGCCCGCTCTCGGGCGAGGTCGAGCCAGGCTCCGCGGCGCCGGGTGTCGAGGTGGGCCCAGGCACCCTGGGTGTCCGGCGGCCCGGCGAACCACCGATCCCAGATGGGCCGGGCGTATTCGGGAACGGGCGTGAAGAACTCTCCGTCGAGCTCCAGGTCGATCCGATCCGTCCCGTAGGAGGATGGGTGCCAGGCGCTGACTCTGGCCCAGAGCAGGCGTTCGGTGAGCGGCTCGCCCTGATCGTCCTGTATCTCCAGAGCGGCCTGCTCCAGGTCCAGCGCCCGCCGGGTGCCCTTCATGAGTGCCGCCCGCAGCTGATCACCCTGGGCGAGCCCCCGCAGGACGAGCGGGGGCGCAGACTGTTTGGAGGGCAGAACGCGGGCGAATTCTCGGCAGGAGCCCAGCCAGCGGTGCCCGTCGTGCACGCGAACTCGGCCCCTGTGCCCCTCGGGTGGGCCTTCGTAGTCGTCCAGGCCGGCGAGTACGAGACCGTCTGTCCCCAGGGGCTGGCCTACGCTCTCCGCGTCCTCCAGCAGCCAGGGATCGAGCGTCTCGTCGGCCGGCACCAGCCACACTCGGCCGCCGACCCACCCGCGCACTTCTGCCTGTGGAACCCAGCCGAACAGCTCGTAGGTCCCCCGCTGGGGCTCCCCGAACAGCCCTTCCACCTCGGCGCAGAAGCCCCAGGCATGCCCGTGCTCCTCCTCAGCCAGCGTGTACCGCGCGCGCCCGCCATGGCCCTCGTCGTCATGCACGGTGGGAATCATGCCGGGACCAGCTCTCCACGGCGAAGGCATTTCCCGCGTGGTCGGTCGCGATGCCTCAAGTCAGCCGGTCATTGACCACCCGTACACAAGACAGGTAGCCGTAGACCGCCTCCAGCCGCACCCGGCACCACGGTCCCACCCCTCCAGACGCGCATGGCCGCCGTCAGCCTGGCCGAGGTGCCTCCGGAGGAATCGCAGCCTGGACTGGTGCAGGGTCGTGCGGTGGGGGACGGTTCCCCAACCGTGGTCAGCGCTCTCGACGACCTGGAGTTCCGCGTTGCCGTCATAGTGCTCCAGATGGCGGCGCGCGTGCTCCAGGGGCGCGATGTCGTCCTTGTCGCCGTGCAGGATGTGGACCGGGCCGCCGTAGCGGCCGGACCGCCCGGAGACGTCGAGTGTGGCGATGTCCTCGACATGGGCGGCGCTCATCCGGTGACCGTCGGCGTCGAAGTAACCCTTCTCCTCGATCTCGGCCGCGAGGCTGCGTCCCTTGAGGTAGCCCTTGCCGATCTCGGCGGGGGCGACCGCCGTGGGCGACCAGAGGCAGAGGGCGCCGATGCCCGGCTCCTCGGCGGCGACGATGCCGGCGACCACACCTCCCATGCTCATACCGACCAGGCCGATCCGCTCGCCGTCGACGAAGTCGAAGGTACGGACCGTCTGGATCACCGCTCGTGTCTCGGCTGTCTCGCCGGTGATGGTCACGTCGAAGAGGTCGCCGTCGCTCTCGCCGTGGCCCGAGAGGTCGAAGCGGACCGACGCGATGCCGATCTCTTCCAGGAGCCGGGACATGCGCACGAAGTCGGGCAGGTCGAGTCGGTTGGAGGTGAAGCCGTGCACGAACACCGCCGTCGGCCAGCGGGTCCCCGCCGGTCCGTCGGGATGTGCACCGTGGAGCGCAGAGTCAGGCCTGCGTGGGGAAAGTCGTGATGGCGGATCACGCGGCTGCCTTTCGGATCGTGTCGGGTGTGCGAAGGAGCGGGTTCACCCCGGTGCCGGAGCCACGTCGGCACGCCTCCATGTGATCCTCCGCCGTACGGCGCGCACGCTGGGGAGCCGGCTGTGGTGCAGGTACTGGTGCTGGTCCTCGCTTGCGGATGCTCCCACTGCCGTGCGGCGAACGGCTGTTGCCCAACTGACGGCACAGGCTCGACCGTGGACTACTGTCTGCCTTCCGACTGGCTACCGGAAGTGTCGGTCCGGCGGCGGATCCGACCATCATGGACGTGACATCAAGTGACTTACCCCGCTGTGGAGGTGGCGCTTGCGGGGCCTGTCGAGAGTGCCCGGTCGGTGCAGCCTGCGCCCGTGTCCGATGAGCAGAGTGCCACGCGCCACAGCGATGAGTTCTGTGACGGCCTCCGGTCTAAGTGTCGGACCGTTCCATCGCCTGCGCGTAGGAGTCATCTTGAAGCTTCTTCTCACGTCGGCCGGTATTTCCAACGCGACCATCCGGGACGCGCTTGTGCAGATGCTGGGCAGGCCGATCGCCGAGGCCGATGCCCTGTGCATCCCCACCGCGGGGTACGGGCACCCGATGGGTGGCCCGGCCGGGGCCTGGCGTTTCATCAGCGGACAGTCCCGCCTGTCCATGTGTGACCTGGGGTGGAAGTCCTTGGGAGTGCTGGAGCTGACCGCGCTGCCCAGCATCGGTGAAGAGCGTTGGAAGCCGTGGGTCCAGGAGGCGGACGTCCTGCTGGTCAACGGCGGCGATGCGCTGTACCTGGCCCACTGGATGCGGCAGTCCGGGCTGGCGGACTTCCTGCCCTCGCTGCCCGGGAAGGTCTGGGTGGGGCTCAGCGCCGGGAGCATGGTGATGACACCGCGCATCGGGGAGTACTTCGTCGAGTGGAAGGCGCCCACCGGCGACGACAGCGCGCTGGGTGTCGTCGACTTCTCGATCTTCCCGCACGTGGATCACGTCGACCTGCCGGAGAACACCATGGCCGCGGCGGAGAAGTGGGCGAGTGGTCTCCCGAATCCGGCGTACGCGATCGACGACGACACCGCCCTCACGGTGGTCGACGGCGTGCTGGAGGTCGTCTCCGAGGGCACATGGAGACACTTCCCCGCCTGAGCGGGCGACGCCCGGTGTCCGGCCGGCTCCTCACCGCCGGCGCTGCGTTCGGGCCCAAGCGGCTCCGGCGACCGATCACCCGCCGGCGTGCCTCGCCGAGCGACGCGACGAGGGAGACCCAGCCTCTCCGATGTGAAGATCGTCGGTCACCCGCTGATCTCGCGCTGGTTGAGGGCCGGCAGTGCCCGGACGAGTCGGATGACTCAACTTCGTCGAGGCGGACCTTGGTCAGCACGCGCCACGCCCCAGGAACCGTGCAGGGTGTCGGGGGGACCATCGTCGTGGGCGTCGGCAATGAGGCCCGCGGTGACGACTACACCTTCGACGAGTTGATCGATTTCCCTGGCGCGTCCTTGGAGGAACTCTCCGATGAGGGACGACCCCGGGCCGAATTGGTGTCAGTTCCGTTCCATCGGCGTGAGGTCTTGGCAACTCCCCTTTATTCCGGATGACTTCGTTCGGTAATTCCCGAGGGCTGGAGTTGGTCTTCACGGACAGCGGCGAGGTGTCAAGACCTCGGCGCCCGGCATGGAGGATGTCATGCCCGAGATGTACTTTCATGTGCGCTGGCCCGATGGCATGACCCAGCGCTGCTATTCCCCCTCCACGGTAGTCGAGGACTATTTCGTTCCCGGCAGCCACTACGCACTTGTGGAGTTCGTCGAGCGCAGCCGCACCGCACTCGGTATCGCCGGGGAGCGCGTGAAGGAGAAGTTCGGCTTCCTCTGCACCGGCGCCTCCGACCAGCTCGCACAGATCGAACGGACCGCCACCACGTACGCCACCGTCAGCGATGCCAAGGTCACGGTAGAAGCCCTGACCGGCACCGACGGGAGCACGCGGTGAGCTCGGCTCCGGCGATACGGCCGGCCGGCGCCCTCCCCTCCAACCTGACGGGCAGGGGCAGTTCCCCGATCCCGGTGGTCGTGGTCGGCGGCGGTCAGGCGGGGCTGTCGATTAGCTACTGCCTCGGCCGGCGCGGTGTCGAGCACGTCGTCATCGAGGCGAACCGGGTCGGGCACGAGTGGCGCGAGCGCCGGTGGGACTCCTTCTGCCTGGTGACCCCCAACTGGCAGTGCAGGCTGCCCGGTTACCCGTACCAGGGTGACGATCCGGACGGGTTCATGGTCCGTGACGAGATCGTCCGGTACCTGGAGGACTACGTCTCCTTCTTCCGGCCGCCCCTGGCGGAGGGCGTGACGGTCACCCGGCTGCGGCGCTCGCCCCACGGAGTGTTCGAACTCTCCACCACCGCCGGGGACTTCACCGCCGAGCAGGTGGTGGTCGCCACCGGCCCCTACCACACGCCGTCCGTCCCGCCGATGGCCCAACGGCTGCCCGACGGCATCACCCAGGTCCACTCCTCCCGCTACCGCAGCCCCGACCAACTCCCCGAGGGCGCCGTCCTCGTGGTCGGCACCGGCCAGTCCGGCTGCCAGATCGCCGAGGACCTCCACCTCGCCGGGCGCCAGGTGCACCTGGCAGTCGGCAGCGCCCCTCGTGTGGCCCGCTTCTACCGCGGCCGCGACTGCGTGGCCTGGCTCGACGACATGGGCCACTACGACAAGTCCATCGACGAGTTCGACGACGCCGGCGCCGTGCGCATGCGGGTCAACCACTACGTCACCGGACGCGACGGCGGCCGCGATATCGACCTGCGCGCCTTCGCCCGCGACGGCATGCGGCTGTACGGGCGGCTCACCGCGATCACCGGTACGGGCCTGGAGTTCGCCGACGACCTGAAGGTGAACCTCGACCGCGCCGACGCCGTCGCCGAGGGCATCAAGGACGCCATCGACGCCTACATCACCGCGCACGGCATCGACGCCCCGACCGAGCCCCGGTACGTCCCGGTGTGGGAGCCGAACGAGCAGCCGCGCGCACTGGACCTGGAGGCCGCCGGCATCACCTCGGTGATCTGGTCGACCGGCTTCAGGCGCGACCACCGGTGGATCGAGGCCCCCGTCTTCGACGGCCGCGGCTACCCGATGCACTGGCGCGGCGCCACCAGCTCACCCGGCCTGCACTTCCTCGGCCTGCCCTGGCAGTACTCATGGGGCTCGGGCCGCTTCGAGGCGGTCGGCCGGGACGCCGAGTTCCTCGCGGACCACATCGACGCCTCGCGCCGCCTGGCCGACGTGTGCGGCACGCTCACCGGAGCCCCCAGCGAACTCGCCTCCGCCCTCCCGATCGGCTGAGGCGCCACACCATGCGGCTCAGGAACCACACCCCGCGGCTGAGGAACCACACCATGGTCCACGACGCACACCGCCACATCGGCGTCCTGCCCGCCTACCCCTTCTACGGCGGCCCGCCCGTCAACCCGGACACCACCGCCCGCGCCACCGTCAAGCAACTCATCTCCGACCTGGACGCGGAAGGCACCGAACGGGCCCTGGTCATCCCCAACTACGGCGTCCCGGACCCCGCGATCGCCTTCTCCTTCAACGAACTGGCGCTGGAGGCCGCACAGAGCGACGACCGCATCCGTGCCGGACTGTGGGTGTCCCCGCGCCCCGAGGATGCCCAACGCACCGCAGAAGCCCTCCAGTTGGCGGGCGAGCCCGGAGTCAAGGCTCTCAAGCTGAGCTTCCTGCTGGGCGGCCGCCCCACGGACCCCGCCTGCCGCCCCCAACTGGACCGCATCTTCGCCGAGGCCGCCCGGTACAGCCTCGTCGTCCACGTCCACACCTCTCCCGGCGCCGCCTCCGACATCGACGAGGTCGGCCACCTCGTCGACTGGTACGCCGGTCAAGTGCCCGTCCATCTCGTGCACTTCGGCGGCGGGATGAGCGGCCACATCAAGCTCGTCGGCTCCCGGTTCTTCGACTGGATCAGCGCCGGCAAGCGCGTCTACACCGATCTCTCCTGGGCCATCGGCTTCACTCCCCGCTGGCTGGCTCAGGAGATCGAGCGCCGCGGCATCGGCCACGACCGGGTGCTCTTCGCCAGCGACCAGCCGTGGGGCGACTTCACCGGCGAGTACGCCCGCCTCGCCGAAGCCACCGGCGGCGGCGAACTCGGCGACCTGGTCTTCCGGGACACGTTCGCCGCGCTCTACGACTGACCGACACCCCGCTCCCTTCCCGTCCGCACAAGGAGACAGCCATGTCCGAATCCGTCGTCACCGCCGAACTCTCCGACGTCGAGCAGAAGTCCCTCGACGAGATCCCGCACCCCTCGCTCCCCGAGGGCACCAGCATCTACGGCTCCACCAAGGTCTTCCCCGACTACCAGGCCGAGAACGGCGAGACCTACTTCACCCTCGTCCACGGCATCGCCCACGAGTCCTCGGTCTCCTTCGTCGCCGTCCTCCAGGCCACCCGCGCCCTGCGCAAGGGCTTCGAGACCGCCATCTACTTCTACGGCCCCGGCTCGCTCAACTGCCTCGCCACCCGCGGCTTCCCGACCACCGGCAACTCCGCGTTCCCCGGCGAGCACAACATCAACAACCAGCTCAAGACGTTCATCGCCGAGGGCGGCAAGGTCTTCTGCTGCCGCTTCGGCCTCTCCCTGCACGGCGCCCGCGAGGAGGACCTCATCGAAGGCGTCATCCCCACCCACCCCCTGGACGTCCAGGACGCGCTGATCCACTACGCGCGCAAGGGCGCCATCATCAACTCCACCTACCAGCTGTAGGGAGCACGACGTGAGCGTTGGCACCGGTGACAGCGGTACGGCGGTGGATGTGCGGATCATGACCCGCGCCGAACTCGCCCTGCGCGGCGTCGCGTCGGACACGCCCTTGCGGCGTCCGGACGGCGCGGGCCCCAGCGACGACGGACACGTCCTCGTCGACGGTGCCAACGCCGCGCTCCCACGCAACCCCCACAGCCCCTACTCCGTGCGCGACGGCAAGGTGTGGCTCGGCGACGAGAACACCGGAATCTCCCTCACCCCCATCCGGCGACCGCGGTTCTACGACCTGACCACGGCCGACGGCATCCGCTACGAGCAGATCGCCCGCCTGCACGGCTCGGACGTCCTGGCGACCACCGTCGTACAGACCTGCATCCGCTACTCCGAGTCCGACCGCTGCCGCTTCTGCACCATCGAGGAGTCCCTGCGGTCCGGCGCCACCGTGGCCGCCAAGACCCCGGCACAGCTCGCCGAGGTCGCCGAGGCCGCCGTACGGCTCGACGGCGTACGGCAGATGGTGATGACCACCGGCACCACCACCGGACCCGACCGCGGCGCCCGCACCCTCGTCCGGTCCGTGAGGGAAGTCCTCAAGGCTGTGCCCGCCCTGCCGATCCAGGTGCAGTGCGAACCACCCGGCGACCTGGCCTGGATCCGGGCCCTGCACGACGCCGGGGCCACCGCCATCGGCATCCACGTCGAATCGCTCGACGACCAGGTGCGCCGACGTTGGATGCCCGGCAAGTCGACGGTCCCGATGGCCGAGTACGAGGCCGCGTGGGACGAGGCGGTACGCGTCTTCGGACCGAACCGCGTCTCGACCTACCTCCTTGTCGGCCTCGGTGAGGATCCCGACGAACTCGTCGCCGGAGCAGGCAGGTTGATCGAAAGGGGGGTGTACCCGTTCGTCGTCCCATTCCGCCCGATGAGCGGTACCCTCGCCGCCCGCGACGGCGTCGGGGCACCCCGCGCGGAACTCCTGACGTACGTCACCGAGGGCGTCGCCGCGAAACTGCGCGCCGCCGGAATGAGCGGCGCCGACCAGAAGGCCGGCTGTGCGGCCTGCGGGGCGTGCAGTGTGCTCCAGGCAGCGGGTGGCTGAGATGTACCTCGACGGATCTGCACCGGCCCCGGTGGCCGACGAGGTGCCCGACATCCTGGCCCTGCTGGGCGACCGCAACACGCTCGCCCGCCGCCCAGCCTTCCACATCGAGGAGGCGGGCGGCCCGGCGGACATGGCCGCCTACCGGGAGCTGCGCCGCGCCGCCTTCGTCCAGGAGCAAGGACTGTTCGCCCATCACGACCTGGACGACCACGACACAGACCCCCGGACCGTCGTACTGATTGCAAAAGACCAGGAGAACGCCGTGGTCGGCGGGGTGCGCCTCTGCCCCGTCGACGACGGCCCCGACCTCGGCTGGTGGCAGGGCGGCCGCCTGGTCGTCACCCGCCGGGCCCGCGGACCCCACGGCATCGGCGCCGCGCTCGTCCGGGCCGCCTGCGCCCGCGCCGAAGCGGAAGGCGCACTGCGATTCGACGCGACCGTCCAGGCACGCAACGAGGTGCTGTTCCGGCGCCTGGGCTGGCAGCGGGTGCGGGACACGACGGTCGCGGGCGCACCGCACGTCCTGATGCGCTGGCCGATCAGCCGCATCGCCACCCTCGCGGCAGCCACCAAATCCCCCCTCGGACCACTCCTCACCGCGCTGGCCCCACCTCCGGGCTTCGTCGGTGACGACGGCGCCCCCATCCCCGGCACCGACGTCATCGCGGCGTGCGACGCGATCGTGCCGTCCATGGTCGAACGGGACCCCGACTGGGCGGGCTGGTGCGCCGTCCTCGTGAACGCCAACGACCTCGCCGCGATGGGCGCCGCACCGCTCGGCCTGCTGGACGCGGTCGGCGCCCGCGACGCCGCGCACGCCGCCCGGATCCTGGCCGGACTGACCCGCGCAGCACAGGCGTACGACATCCCGGTGCTCGGCGGCCACACCCAACTCGGCGTCCCGGCCGCCCTGTCGGTGACCGCGCTCGGCCGCACGGACCGGCCGGTACCGGGCGGTGGCGGACGCCCCGGACACGCCGTGCGACTCACCGCCGACCTCGGCGGGAGCTGGCGCCCGGGCTACCGGGGCCGCCAGTGGGACTCGACCAGCCACCGTCGTACGGACGAACTGCGCACCATGACCGGCGCGGTGGCCGCCGCGCGGCCCGCCGCAGCCAAGGACGTGTCGATGGCGGGCATCGCCGGAACTCTCGGCATGCTGGCCGAGGCGAGCGGCTGCCGTGCGGTGCTCGACGTGGCCGCCGTGCCCCGGCCGGAGGCCGCGAGCGTGGGGGACTGGTTCACCTGTTTCCCGGGCTTCGCGATGCTCACGGCCGACGAACCCGGCGCACCGCCCCTGCCCGCCGGACCCGCCACGGGTGCGGTGTGCGGGGAGCTCACCGAGGGAGAAGGCGTCGGGCTGCGCTGGCCCGACGGAGAGATCACCGAAGCGGTCATGTCCACCGTGACCGGGATGGGGACCGCATGACCACCCTGCGCATGGCCGCCGTCGCCGCCGAGTTCGGCCGCGACCTGGAGGAGGACTTCCAGATCGCCGAACGGCTGATCAAGGAGGCCCGGGAGGAGGGCGTACGCCTGCTGGCGTTGCCCGAGGCGTGCCTCGGCGGATATCTGCTCAGCCTCGACGACCAGGCCGAACTCGACGAGGGCCCGCCCGCGCTCACCCTCGACGGCCCCGAGATCCGCCGACTGGCTTCCCTGGCCGGGGAGATGACGGTCGTCGCCGGGTACTGCGAAGCGGCCGGGGAAGCCCGCTACAACAGCGTCGTCTGTGTCACCGGTGACGGCGTCCTCGGCAACCACCGCAAGGTCCACCAGCCCCTCAGCGAGGACGCCAGCTACTCCTCCGGGGACCGCTTCCACGCCTTCGACACCCCGGTCGGCCGGATCGGCATGATGATCTGCTACGACAAGGTGTTCCCGGAGTCCGCCCGCGCGCTCGCGCTCGACGGCGCCGAGATCGGGGTGTGTGTCTCCGCCTGGCCCGGATCCCGTACGAACGCGGCCGTCAGCCTCGAACAGGACCGCTGGAAACGCCGCTTCGACCTCTTCGACCGGGCCCGCGCGCTGGAGAACCAGATCGTGTGGCTGTCGGCCAACCAGGCGGGCACATTCGGGTCGCTACGCTTCGTCGGCAGCGCCAAGGTCGTCGACCCCGGCGGCGAGATCCTCGCCGACACGGGCGTCGCCGCCGGCGTCGCCGTCGCCGAACTGGACGTCGCACAGGCACTGGAGACCGCCCGCCGGTCGATGGGACACCTGCGCGACCGGCGGCCCGAGACCTACGACGTACCCACAGGAGCAGTAAGCGCATGAGCACGATCCGGATCGCGGCCGCGGCCGCCCACTTCGGCCGCGACCTGGAGTTCGACCTCGCCCGCACCGGGAAACTCATCGACGACGCACGGCGCGAGGGCGCCGGTCTGCTGGTCCTGCCCGACGCCGCGCTCGGTGGCTACCTCGCCGACCTGCGCCACCCCGACCCCGACGCCCTGCCGCCGGCCCTGAAGCCGGACGACCCGCTGATCCTCCAAGTCGCCCGCTTGGCCGCCGAGATGGTCGTGTGCCTCGGCTACTGCGAGGACGGCGGCGACGAGCGCTACAACGCCGCGGTCTGCGTCAGCGGCGACGGTGTCCTCGGCCGCCACCGCAAGGTCCACCTGCCGGCAGGCGAGGTCGCCGCCTACGCGCCCGGTGACCGCTTCGACGCCTTCGACACCCCCGTCGGCCGCATCGGCATGCTCATCGACTACGACAAGACCTTCCCCGAGTCGGCCCGTTCGCTGGCCCTGGACGGCGCCGAGATCCTCGCCTGCCTCTCCGCCTGGCCCACGTCCCTCACCAACCGCGCCCCGCGCATGGCCCAGGACCGCCAGGCCAAGCTCTTCGACCTGTACGACCAGGCTCGCGCCGCCGAGAACCAGGTCGTTCTCGCCTCCTCAAACCAGACCGGTGCCATGGGCGGCATGCGGTTCCTCGGCCAGTCCAAGGTGGTCGGCCCGGGCGGTGACATCCTCGCCCGCACCTGGTCCAAGGCCGGCCTCGCGGTCGCCGAGATCGACGTCGCCGAGGAGATCGACCGCGCCCGCCGCATCCTGCGCCACCTCGACGAACGCCGGCCCGACGCCTACCGGGAGAACCCGTCGTGAAGATCGCTCTGCTGAGCTACTCCACCAAGCCGCGCGGCGGCGTCGTCCACACCCTCGCCCTCGCCGAGGCGCTCGCCGCGGCCGGGCAGGACGTCACGGTGTGGACGCTGGGCCGCGGCGGCGACGCGGGCTTTTTCCGGCCGGTCGATCCCGCCGTACGGCTGCGGATCGTGCCGTTCCCGGACGGCCCGCCGGAGGAGACGGTCGGCGAACGCATCCTCCGCTCCATCGACGTCCTGGGGACGGCTTTCGCACTCTCCGCGGCGGCTTACGACATCGTCCACGCCCAGGACTGCATCAGCGCCAACGCGGTCGGCGGCCGCTGCATCCGCACGGTCCACCACATCGACCATTTCACCACCCCCGAACTGGCCGCCTGCCACGAGCGGGCCATCGTCGAGCCGTACTCGCACATCTGCGTATCGGCGGCCGTCGCCACGGAACTGGCCGACGGCTGGGGCATCAAGGCAGCGGTCATCCCCAACGGAGTGGCCTACGACCGTTTCGCCACCACCGACCCGGCCGCGCGCTCGAACTGGCGTGCCCGTCTGGGCCGTTACGTCCTCACCGTCGGCGGCATCGAACCCCGCAAGGGCTCCCTGGACCTGCTGGAGGCGTACGCCCTGCTGCGCTCCACACACCCCGACGTACGGCTGGTGATCGCGGGCGGCGAGACCCTCTTCGACTACCGCGACTACCGAGCCCGCTGGGAGGCACGCGCAGCCGAACTCCGCGTCGAACCGGTCGTGTTGGGCCAGGTCGCAGAGGACGAGCTGCCGCCCCTGGTGGCCGCCGCCTCCGCTTTCGCCTTCCCCTCCGTCAAGGAGGGCTTCGGATTGGCCGCGATGGAGGCACTCGCCGCGGGAGTTCCGCTGGTCGTCCGCGATCTGCCCGTACTGCGCGAGGTGTTCGACAGCGCCGCCCGTTTCGCGACCACCCACCAGGACCTGGCCGCTGAGCTCGGCGCCGCGCTCACGGACGACACCCCCGCGCGCCGCGCGAGGGGCCGCCGACTCGCCGCCCGCCACACCTGGGCCACCGCTGCGGAACGCCACTTGGCGTTCTACCACTCTCGGCCGAAGGACCCGAGTATCCCCGGCAGAACCTGACCGGAGGCTTGCGTACGTGGCCGCAACGTCACCGCCCTGAAGGCCGGGGAATGCGACCTGGGTCGGCTGCGCCATCCGGACTTCCTGCTTCACCGCCTTGCGCCGGAACCATTGTCGAAGACAAACGGACTCCTGCGGAGCAGGACAAGAGCCGGGGTTTCGTCCCCGGGGCGGATGTGGGCCTGGGCTGCCTGCCGTCCCTCTCGACCGGGGAGAAGTCCGCGCCCGGATCGCCGGCCGGCGCCCAGACGTACACGTAGTCGCCGGCCGACAGATCGCGCTCGAGCGCGGGCACGAAGTCGCCGTAGGACAGGCCGTGGAGGTGGAGCAGTGGCCGGACGTCGCTGACCTTCGGGGACTTCCGTGTCCAGGGCGGCAGGATCGTCGAGGAGAACCGCTTGCGCTCGCCCGTGGCTGTGTCGATGCGCCTGTCGTTGACGCGCGGGGCTCCGACCTCGACCGCCCGGCGGCCGTGGTGACCCTGTCGGCATCCGCCGGGCACCCTCGCGGACGATCTCGTCGATCACTCGGGAAGGTACGCCCTTCGCATGCCGGCCCGAGGCCGAGCCACAGGCGAGAAGCCTCACTCGAAGAGGTTCGAGTCCTACCTGCGCTTCAAGGACGTTCCCTGACCGCTCCGACCAGTGCGGCCTCGGTACGCCGACTATGAGATCCAGGGCAGGGCGTCACTGAGGATCCGCTGTGACGAGGAGTGGCGGTCGTCATCGCCGTTCGTGGCATCGGCGAACGCCCCCTCCTGGACAAGGCCGGCACTGTCGCGAACAGGGACCGACATGTCAGATCCCGTGGGCTGAGAAGGCGATGAACTGGGTCACCTGGCGTGCGGCGAAGTTGTCGTCGGAGACCAGGACGACGGTGCGGCGGCCACCGGGGAGGCGGGGGCCGAGGGTGATGCCCTCGACGTTGTCGACTCGGGTCGGCCCGGGCACGTCGGACAGGTCGGTCATGAGTGTCTTGCGGACCGGCCGGATCGGCCGCGCGGCCGGGTCGGTGAGGGAGTCACGGTCCAGGACATCGGTGGCGCCGTGGAGGTCGACCAGGTAGACGCGGGCCTTCCAGTTGTTGTCGGCGTAGATCGAGGCGCGCTCCAGGACCAGGAAGCGGTCGTGGCCGAGGGCCACGATGTCGCTGACTCCGTTGGTGTCGGTGCCGCCCGCGGGCGGTGTGGCGAACAGCGGTTCCAGGGGGTACGCGTACTGGGCCAGCGGCTGTCCGGTGCGTGTGTCGTGGACGGTGATGCGGGTGAGCGCGCCATGCTCGGGCGTGGGATCGTCGCCGTCCTGGTAGAGGGGGTCCTCCATGGCGGTGACGATCCGCCGGCCGTCCGGGGTGAAGGTGACTCCTTCCAGGGTCTGGTTCTTGCGGGGGCCGAACTCCTGTGAGTTCATGTGCAGTTGAGGTGGCAGCGGGAGCTGTCCGCGGTAGGCGCCGGTCGCGGTGGCGCGGCGGATCCAGGGGTCGCCGAGGAGAGCGGGGCCGTCGGACGTGACGATGCGCTCGCCTTCGCTCGTCCAGGCGAGGCTGCCGTCGTGCGGGTCGACGGCGATGCCCTCCGGGTCGGGTGCCACGGTGGAGGTGGCGGTCGAGGTGGGCGGGAAGGCGGAGCCGTCCGGGCGGAGCCACGGGTGGGTGCCGGTGAGTTCCACGTCCCCCGGGCCGCCGTCGGCGAAGTCGATGCGAGCGGTGTAGAAGCGGGCCGGGCCGGTCTGCGACCGGTCGTCGCTGATCAGGTAGTACGTGCCCGTCTTCGCGTCGTAGCTGATGGCGGAGAGCCCCCCGACCGTGGTGCCCTGGAAGGCCATGGCACTGGGCAGTTCCCGCTCGCCGAGGAAGTCCAGTCGTACGCCGCTGTCGTGGGCGGCGGCAGCCGGGGTGCCGACGAGGGCGGGGAGGGAAGCGAGGGCGAGGGCGGTGGCGATGATCCGGGCACGGGTGGCGCGGATGCTCATGTGGTCTCCAAGGTGGGCAGGCCGGAGCCAGAGGTGGCAGCAGCCGCGGAACGGGACGCGCGTCGGCGCCGCCAGGCGAAGAACGCCAGCGCGAGCAGAGTGACGACGTACGGGATCGCGGAGACGAGCTGGGAGGGGATGTCGAGGTTGCCGAGCTGGACGGCGAGCGCCTCGGCCGTACCGAAGCCGACGGCGGCGAGGAACACGCCCCAGGGGCGCAGGGCGCCGAGGAAGACGGCGGCCAGGGCGATGTAGCCGCGGCCGGCGGTCATCCCGGTGACGAAGAAGGACACGGCGCCCATGCTCAGGAAGACCCCGGCCGCTCCCGCCAGCGCGCCGCTGAGCGCGAGGGCGCGGAACTGGACCCGGTGGACGTGGATGCCGACCGAGCGTGCCGCCTCGGGGTGCTCGCCGACCGCCCGCAGGTGGAAGCCGAACCGGGCCCGGTACAGCAGCCAGGCGACCGCCGGGGTGGCGGCGAGGGCGGCCCAGGTCAGCACGTTCTGTCCGCTGAGTACCGCGCCCAGGCCGGGAACGTCCTCGATCAGGGGCAGGCGGACGGAGGGCAGGGCGCCGCTGTGCAGTCGGCTGGTGCCGCCCTTGTCGCCGAGGAGCGCGTACACGGTGTACGCGGTCGCGCCCGCCGCCAGCAGGTTGAGGCCGATGCCCGCGATGATGGCGTCCGCGCCGAGGTAGAGGTGCAGCACCCCGAGCAGCAGCGCGAGGAGTGCGCCCGCGGCGATCCCGCACGCGGCTCCGGCCCACACCGAGCCGCTGTACCCGGCGACCAGCGCACCGGTGCAGGCGGCGGTCAGCATGGAGCCTTCCAGGGCGATGTTGGGGACTCCGGCACGCTCTGCCAGCAGCCCGCCGAGGGCGGCGAGGACGTACGGGGTGGACACCCCGAGGATCGCCGCGAGGAATCCGGTGCTGAGCACGGCGTCGAGGACGGGGCCCATCAGCGGGCCTCCCTTCGGGCGAGGTACCGCTTGACGAGTTCGGGCAGCGCCCGGGCGGTCACGAGCAGCACGATGACCGCCTGGATGATGGTCACGGCCTCGGAGCCGACGTCCGTCTGCTGCTCCATCACGTCGCCGCCGACCCGCAGATACGAGTAGAGGAGCGCGGCGGCGACCACACCGATGGGGTTGTTGCGTCCGAGCAGGGCGACGACGATGCCCTCGAAGGCCAGGCCGCCGGCCATGTCGGGCTGCAGCCCGCCGTAGATCCCGAGCGCGAGGTGGGCTCCGGCGAGGCCGGCCAGGGCGCCGCCGATGACGAAGCTCCACTCGATGGTGCGCGGGACATCGAGGCCGCCGTAGCGGGCGAAGTCCGGATTTGAGCCGGTGATGCGGATGCGGTAGCCGAGGGGTGTCCTGGCGAGCAGGAACCAGACGGCCGCCGCCACCGCGAGCATGCCGAAGAGGCCGATGTTCGCCTGGTCCAGGGGGACGCCGAAGAAGTCCGAGAGGAGGGGCAGCACCGAGTCGGGGCGCACCGGGGCGGACTGTACGGCGCTGCTGTCGGGCGCCTTGAGATGGTCGGTCAGGAGATAGTCGAAGACCCGTACGACGACGGCGTTCAGCATCAGCGTGGCCACGATCTCGTTGGCGCCGAGCCGGGCCTTCATGACTCCCGGCACCGCGCCCAGCGCGCCCCCGGCGAGGGCGGCGACGGCGAGCGGTACCAGTACGGCGGCGACGGGCGGCAGGTGGAGGTTGATCGCCACCAGGGCGCTCGCCAGGGCCCCGGCGTACACCTGGCCCTCCGCGCCGAGGCTGATCTGCCGGGCCCGGAAGGGAATCGCGACGGACAGGCCGAGCAGCGCCAGGGTGGTGGCGTCGGCGAGCCAGCGGCCGATCCGGGGAGTGCGCTCCAGCGGGCCGGTGAGCAGGGCGTTGAGCGCGCCGGTGGCGTCCTTGCCGGTGGCCAGGACCACCAGGAAGGCGATGAGGACGGCGACGGCGACGGTCAGCACCGTCATCGTCAGCTCGACGACCACCGTACGGCGTCGGGTGGCCAGGAACTCCCGGCGTCCCTGCGACTGGGGCCGTCCCTGACGTTCTGCTTCCGGTTCCAGGCTCGAGGTCATCGGACACCTGCCGTGATCCGCTCGTCGGGGTGGCGTTCCACGCCGAGCATGTACAGGCCGGTGGCCTCCTCGGTGAGTCCGGCCGGGTCGTCGAAGCGGGCGACGAGTCGGCCGTCCTTGATCACCAGCAACCGGTCGGAGAGCGCGAGCAGTTCACCGAGGTCGGCGGAGACCAGCAGCACCGCCGCGCCCGAGTCCCGGGCCTCGATGAGCCGCTCGTACATGAAGTGCATGGCGCCGATGTCGACGCCCCGGGTGAGCTGCGCGGCGAGCAGCAGGCGGGGCCCGGCGGACAGTTCGCGGGCGACGACGACCTTCTGCAGGTTGCCGCCGGACAGTGCCCCGGCCGCCGTGTCGGGGTGCGGGGCGCGGATCTCGTAGCGGCCGATCAGGTCCTCGGCGAGCGCGCGTACGCGACGGGTGCGCAGGACGCCCCGGCGGGCGACGGGGGGCCGGTCGTGGCGGTCGACGATCAGATTGTCGGCGACGGAGCGGTCCAGGGCCGCCCCGTTGGACAGCCGGTCCTCGGGGACGTGGGCGACGCCGGCCCGGCGGTGGCCCGCCGCGTCGAGGTGGGTGACGTCGGCGTCGTCGACGGTGACCGATCCGGCGGTGGGGCGGCGCAGTCCGGCGAGGAGTTCGACGAGTTCGGTCTGGCCGTTGCCCTCGACTCCCGCGAGGCCGACGATCTCACCGGCCGCGATGTCGAAGGAGACGCCGTGCACCGCGGGGCCGGAGAGTCCGCGCACCCGCAGCACCCTCGCCCCGGGGCGCGCCGGGGGCTTCGGCACGTCGAGGGACATCTCCCGGCCGACCATCATGGACGCCAGCTGCGTAGGCGTCGCGTCCTCGGTGCGTACGGTGCCGATCAGCGACCCGGCGCGCATGACGGTGACGCGGTCGCTGATTTCCCGCACCTCCTTGAGCTTGTGGGAGATGAACAGCACGGTCATTCCGGAGTCCCGGAGCCTGCGGACTGCGGTGAAGAGGTCGGTGGTCTCCTGGGGGGTGAGCACTGCGGTGGGCTCGTCGAGGATCAGGATGCGGGCGCCGCGGTGCAGGGCCTTGAGGATCTCGGCGCGCTGGCGCATCCCCACGGACACCGCGTCGACCCTGGCCTCCGGGTCGACGGCGAGCCCCGCCTCCTCGGCGAGCGCGGCGGTACGTTCGGCGGCGGCCGCGCGGTCGACGCGGCCGGCCCGGCCGGGCTCGACGCCGAGGACCACGTTCTCGGCGATGGTGAACGACGGGACCAGCATGAGGTTCTGGTGGACCATGCCCACACCCAGCGCGATGGCGTCCTGCGGTCCGGCGAACCTGACCCGTCGCCCGTGCACGCCGATGTGCCCGGCCGACGGCTGCTCAAGGCCGTACAGCAATTTCATCAGGGTGGACTTGCCGGCGCCGTTCTGGCCGACGATCGCCCTGATCTCGCCCGCGGGTACCGAGAGGTCGACATCGCTGACGGCGCGGGTGCCGTTGGGGTAGGTCTTGCCCAGGCCCACGGCCTCCAGGGCGACCGGGGCCTGGTCGCGGGCTGCGTCCACGGCCTCGCCGGGTTTCTCCATGGGTTCCACCAGTGTTCCTCGGAGGTCAGAAGGCCGAAGGGACCTTGACGGCACCGGACTTGACCTTCGCGGCCTGCGCCGCGAGTTCGGCGCGCACGGCGGCGGGGACGAGCTTGTCGAAGTTGGCGTTGTCCACGTAGCCCACGCCGTCCTCGGCCAGGCCGACGGCGGCGGGCCTGCCGTAGGCGAGCGTGCCGGCCTTGTTCGCCTTGGCCGCGAGGTAGAGGGCGTTGCCGGCGTTCTTGAGGATGGAGGTGACGACGGTCTGCCGCTGGGCCGGGTCGGTGAGCGTCTTGTACTGGTCGGAGTCGACCCCGAAGGCGTAGCGCTTGGTGGCGACGGCCGACTCGAACACGCCGAGGCCGGAGGATCCGGCGACCGGCCACACCAGTTCGGCACCCTGTCCGTACATCGCCGAGGCGATCTGCTTGCCCTTGGCCGGGTCGCCGAACGGGTTGTCGCCGCCGACGTACTGGACGAGGACGCCGGAGGACGGATTTCCGCCCGCCGCCGCGAAGCCCGCCTTGAAGCCGACGACGAAGTCCTCGATCACCGGAATCTTCACTCCGCCGATCACGCCTACCTTTCCGTTTCCGGCGCTGCCGGGAAGGGACTTGGCGGCGACGAGTTTGTCGGCGAGGAATCCGGCGAGATACGCGGCCTCGTTCTGCTTGAAGGTCACGGAGTAGACGTTCGCGCACTTGTTGGAACAGCCGCTCTTGCCCGTGTAGTCGACGGATCCGTCGAAGAGCCAGAACTTCTTGTCCGGGTATTCGGGGGCCAGTTTGGAGACGAAGCCGACGGTGTCGACGGTGCCTGCGGCGAGCACGTCGTAGTCGTCGCCGGCCGCCGCGTCCTCGAAGCCGGAGGACCATTTGGTGCGGTCGCTGCCCAGCTCGACGACCTTCAGGCTGTAGCCGAGGTCCTTCTCCGTCTTCTTCAGGCCCGCGTACGCGGAGTCGAAGAAGGAACGGTCGCCGAGGTTTCCGTTGATGACGAACTTGATTCTCAGCTTTCCGGATTTCCCGGACTGGGCGGAGTCCGAGTCCGTAGAGGCGCCGCATCCGGCGAGGGCGAGGGAGAGCGCCGCGACGGCCCCCAGAATTCTGATCTTGTCCATTGCCTTGGTTCTCTTCTCTGGCGGGTTCCGGGAGGTGGCATTGGCCGAAAGCTATGCAATGCAAAACGATTTGGCTATGGGTGACCGTGTTAGGAGATTGTTTCCGCGATCAGCGCGGTGGCCGCGACGGTGACGGCGCGGTCGAAGTCGGTCTCACGCTCGGCGGGAGTGAGCGCCTCGGCGTGGCGCACGTGGTCGCTGACCGTCAGCACGGCGAGCGCGTGGCCGCCCTCGGCGGCGGCGGTCGCGTAGAGGCCGGCGGCCTCCATCTCCACGGCCAGCGTGCCGTGGGCCTCCAGCCGTTCGAACAGCGCCGGCCGCTCCAGGTAGAAGTGGTCGGTGGTGAACACCGGCCCGACATGGACCTGCGGTCCGGTTCCGGCGGCCTGTGCGGCGGCGGCGACCAGGCGGAAGGACGCGGTGTGGCTCAGGTGCACTCCGTCGATACGGCGGCTGCCCATCGCCGAGTCCGTGTGGGCGGCCGTGGCCACGACGACGTCCCGCAGCCCCACCGAGGCGGGTATGCCGCCCGCGGTGCCCACCCGGGCGATGCCCCGCACGCCGTAGAAACGGAAGAGCTCGGTGGCGTAGATCGTGACGGACGGCATCCCCATGCCGGAGGCCAGGACCGACAGGGGGACGCCTCGGTACGTTCCCGTGTACCCCTCGATGCCGCGCACGTCGGTGACCAGCCGGGAGTCCAGAAGGATCGTTTCGGCAATACGGCGTGCCCGGCGCGGGTCGCCGGGCATCAGCACGTACGGCGCGAAATCGCCGGGGGCGGCGGAGATGTGCGGGGTGACCATCAGCTGTCCTCCCCGGCCGGGGTCCGTGCCAGCCAGCGGACCAGCCGGTCCCACAGCTCGGGGTAGCCCTTCCAGTCCAGGAACGCGGGCGGGGCCCAGTGCGGTGCCAGGTCGGACGTGAAGGCCGCCGACCTGCCCGTGCCGTAGTCGCCCACGGCCAGCAGCGGGTGGCCCGCGCATTCGACGAGCAGGTCCGCACCGTCCTTCACCGCCACCTCGTTGAGGCCGAGCAGGTCCGGCCAGGTCCCGTCCAGCCCGTCGACCACCTGGTGCCGGGCGACGACCCGCGGCGGGGCCCCGGCCGGGAGCTCCACCCGGTCGTCCCGGTCGTGCAGAGCGACCGGCAACGCCGCCGCCAGCGGGGTACGCCCCCAGCGGGCCTTGGCGTCGATACCGGTGAACGTGAGATAGCCGCCCACCATCAGCAGGCCTCCGCCGCGCTCCACGTAGGCCCGCAGCAGTTCCGTACGGTCCGGAGTGGGCACCGAGCGGGCGAAGGTCTCCGGCGTGAGCTGGAAGCTGTTGGCCCCGACGTCGCTGATCACCACGACGTCGTACGGCTCCAGCCCCTCGGCCGTGGCGGGCAGCCTGCCCGGTATCTCGTGCGCCGGGACGTACGTGACCGTGTGGCCGCGGTCGCGCAGCGCGTCGAGGAAGACCTGGGCGCCCTCGACGTACTCGGAGGTGAAGAAGGAGTCGAACCCCTTCTGGTGGACGGAGTGGGTGAACCAGGACTCACCCACGACGAGGACATGGGGCATTGCGGCACGACCTTCTCTCTGATGTGTGCGGTGGTTTTCGTGTACGGCGGTTTTCGTGTACGGCGGTCAGGGGGCCGGACGCACGGGAGCCGTACTGGCGCGGATCTTCAGCCGGACCGGCAGGATGTGCCGGGACGCGGGGGGCACCTCGTCGCGGTGGACGTAGCTCAGGAGCTGGGCCCCGGCCGTGCGGCCGATGTCGTAGGCGGGCTGGTGGACCGTGGTGAGGCGGGGGTGGACCCGGGAAGCCAGCATGATGTCGTCGAAGCCCGCGACCGAGACGTCCTCGGGGACGCGCAGGCCCGCGTCCTCCAGCGCGGCGACCGCGCCGAGCGCCATCAGGTCGTTCGCGGCGAACACCGCGGTGAAGCGACGCGGTCCGCCGTCCTCCAGGGCGGCGGCGACCAGGTTGTAGCCGGACCGCTCGACGAAGGCGCCCTCGACCTCGGTGACCCCCGCGTCACCGAACGCCTCCCGGAAACCCGCGATCCGCTCCAGGCTGCTCACCAGGTCCACCGGGCCGCTGAGCGCGAGCGTCCGGCGATGGCCCAGCTCCCGCAGGTGCTGCCCGATCAGCCGGCCGCCCGCCCGGTGGTCGGCGGTGACCAGGATGGTCTGCTCCAGCAGTCCGGGGACGACCTCGTCGGCCAGGGCGATGGGGAACCGGCCGAGCAGTGACGCCAGCCGGCCACGGGAGGGCGGCGAGCCGGAGGCGTACACCATGCCGTCGATGAACCGGCCGCGGAGCATCTCCAGATAGCGGTCCTCGCGGTCGGGGTCGAACTCGGTGTTGCACAGGATGACCCCGTAGCCCAGGTCGTGGGCGGCGTCGTCGACACCCTTGGCGAGTTCGGCGAAGAACTGGTTGGTGATGTCGGGCACCAGCAGCCCTATGACGTTCGTCGAGCCGGCCTGCAGGTTGCGGGCCGTCGAGGCCGGCACATAGCCGAGCCGGGCGACGACCGCACGGACCCGCTCGGCCGTCTCCTCCGCGACCGGCCGATGGCCGCTCAGCACGTGCGACACGGTGGTCGGACTGACCCGGGCGGCCGCCGCCACGTCCTTGATCGACGCGGGCCTGCGCATCCGGCGACGATCCGGGTCCTCGTTCTGCTCACGGGTCATAGTGCTGCACCGCTCTGCCGTGCGAGGTGTCAAGCAGCGCGGGCACCCGTGCCTCGACCTCGGCCAGCAGTCCCGGCAGGTCGACCGTCAGCAGCCGGCCGTCCCGGACCACGACCCGCCCGTCCACGACGACCGTGCGCACATCGCTCGCCCGCGCGCTGTAGACCAGGGCCGCCACCGGGTCGTGCACCGGGCGGCAGTGGACTCCGCCCAGGTCGACCAGCACGATGTCACCAGCCCGACCCGGCTCCAGCGCGCCGATCCGGTCCCCGAGTCCGAGCGCCCGGGCCCCGCCGCGGGTGGCCAGCCGGACCGTGTCGGAGACCGTCATCCACGTGGCGTCCCGCTCCGCCTGCTTCTGGGTCAGCGCGACCAGCCGCATCGCCTCCCAGACGTCCAGCGTGTTGTGCCCGGCGGCCCCGTCCGTCCCGGCCCCCACGGCGACACCGGCGTCCAGCAGGCTCCGTACCGGAGTCAGCGGACGCAGCGCGTGCTTCAGATAGACCTTCGGACAACAGGCGACACCGGTACGGTCCCGGTGCGCCGCCAGCGTCGGCAGGTCCTCGGGAACGATGCCGCATCCGTGCGCGATCAGCGCGCCGGCCTCCAGCACCCCGGTCCGCTCCAGCACCCCGATGGGGGTGATACCGCGCCGAGCCAGGCTCGACTCGGTCTGCTCCAGGTGCTCGGCGGCGTGGATATGGATCCGCAGGCCCGACTCCCGGGCCAGCTCCGCGAGCCGGACCAGGTCCGCGTCCTCCACGGTGTACGGCGCGTGCGGGCCCAGCGACGCGGTGAGCCGCCCGCCGCCGGTGCCGTGCAGAGCGGAGGCGGTCTCGGCGCTCTCTTCGAGAGCCGCGCGACCCCGGCTGCTGAAGAAGGTCGGCGCGATGTCGGCCCGGATACCAGTCCGGAGGACGGCGTCGGCGATCCGCTCGGCGTGGAAGTAGTGGTCGGCGAACGTGGTCACCCCGCTGAGCAGCATCTCCGCGCAGGCCAGCTCCGCGCCGAGGCCGATGTCGGCCGGGGTGAGATTGACCTCCATGGGCCATACCCGCTGGTTGAACCAGGCCTCGACACTCACGTCCTCGGCGGCGCCGCGCATCAGTGTCATCGGGCCGTGCGTGTGGGCGTTCACCAGTCCGGGCACGGCGAGCAGCCCCGTGCCGTCCACGGTCTCCGCCCCGGCGGGGTCCGGCCCGGTGCCCGCCGGGCCCAGCCAGGCGATCACACCGTCCTCGACCAGGATGTCCTGGCCGGTCTCCACTCGGCAGGGGCCCCGCTCGGGCACCAGCAGCACCGAGCAGGACGTCACGATCAGTCGGCGCATCATGCGGATCCTTCCGTCCGAACCGGACGTTAAGGATCCAAAACGTTTTGCACAACCCCTGGTCGGGCCGAGACCCTCAGCCGGCGCGCAGCCCCCGGGACGGCCGCCGTGCCGAGAGCGGGCAGAGGCCGCTGCCTTGAGCCGCAGGACTGACGAACCAGAGTTCGCGATGAACGCGGCGTCGCCGTAGCCGGATCCGGGCCCCTCTATTGGTTCCCACCGTGATGTCCAGATGGAATCCGTCGGAACTGGTCTTCTTCTCGTGGCGTGGACGCGGCCGGCCCCGATGTAGGTCCGGATCAGGTCGTATGCGCGCTGTTCTCTGTGACGGTGGCTTCTGCCGAGCCGGACTTCCTGCCTTCCAGGGTGTAGGTATCACGGCGGCAGATGCTTCCGCGCCGCCGGGCGCGGTGGACACGGGGCAGGCGGGTTCTCGCCGCCGCGGTCGGGTGCGCGACGGCCGACGACTGGTGCGGGCGGCCGAGAGCGCGCCGGACGTCAGAAGGTCGGTGATGCCCGGCACCCCACGCATGGCGGACAGGAACGACAGCCGGTCGCTACCACGGGTGTCCGACACCACCGACCACTTGTTGTCGGGGGAGAGGCCGACCGGATCGACGTACTCGGGACCGGCGGTCAGCCGGCGGAGTATGCCGGTGGTCAGGTCGGCCGCGGAGTCGTCGGTGTGGGACGACTCCGCCGGGTAACCGCCGTAGCTGACCTCGCGTCCGTCGCCGGAGAAGCCCCGCAGCTCGCCGACCGAAGGCAGACGGGTTGAACCGCAGTCGGCCGAGGTACGAGAAGTGGTCGAGCCTGCCGCCCGTCACGCTCGTCGAGCTGGAGCCCAGGTGCGTGTCGTCGGGGTTCAGGCGCAGTTCGCGGATGCTTCCGCCGGGCCCCGAGCCGTCCGCGGTGGTGTTCCGGCGGATGGGGTGGATGTGGGCCTGTCGCGGGGTGCATGTCGGGTCGGCCGACTGGTAGGGGCCGCAGTCGATGATGTTCGTACCGGCGAGGACGCGCTGTGCCGTCGCTGAAGGCCCGGGGTAGTCCGTCGTGTCGGAGGGCTCTGGTGCGCTGGCGTCGGGGGTGCAGCGGGAGACGCACTTCCACGCGTCCCCGTTGGAGAGGTCCGGCGGTGGGGCCGCCCCGATCGCCCGTAGCGCCGACCGCGGTGGACGTGGTCGAGGTGAACCAGGCCTTCGCGTTCAGTCAACGGCGGTGTGGAAGCCGGCGAGCCTGGTCCCGCTGCTGGCCCCTGTGTTTGGCGCAGGCGGACTGGCCCGGCCGGTCCCGACCGAGGTATGTGGCAAGAACGCTGCCGTCGGCCTGGAACGGGCGGCCGGCGTGGTGCTGGAGGGGCCTTCCGCTCCGTCGGCCGGAAGTGCACGGCCACCTCCCGGCTCGTCGTCCAGGAACGGGGCGCCGACGAGTTCCTCGTCCTGCCGGCCGAGCGGGTCTCGGCCCTGCGCGGCGGCGGCCCAGTGGCGCCTTGTCGTCACCGGCGGCTCCAGATCTGGTGCGTGCACACCCGCCGCTCGCCGCACCCGGCAGTGCGCGATGCGACGCTGAAGCGTGGTGAGCTGACGGACCTCGAAGAGCCGGTGCAGCCGTGCGGAGGTGCCGACACCGGCAGGCGTTTGAGTGCCGGCACCTTCACTCAGCTGCTCTTTCAGCCTGTGCGTCGCCGAACCGGTCAGCTCACGATGCCGGCCTTCGTGAGCCACTCCTTGGCGATGGTGTCGGCATCCTCCTTGTCGTTGACGAGCTTCTTCATCATGTCCTGCAGGTCGGCGGTGGTGAGCTTGGCCGAAACGGCGTTGAGCGCCGACTTGGCCGTGTCGTTGACCGCGGACTTGTAGACCAGGGGCGTCACGTTCTGCGAGGAGAAGAGGCTCTTCGGGTCCTCCAGGACCACCAGCTTGTCCGCGACGATGGCCGGGTCCGTGGTGTAGATGTTGGCGGCCTGCACCTTGTCCGACTCCAGCAGCTTCAGCAGGGTGCTCTGCGCGCCCGCGTCGAGCGGCTGGAACTTCCCGAACTCGACGCCGTAGATCTTCTTCAGACCGACCCAGCCCTGGGTTCGGGTCTTGAACTCCGAGCCGGCCCCGATCGTCCACTTGCCCGCGACCGACTTGAGGTCGGCGAGCGTCTTGAGGTGGTACTTCTCGGCGGTCTCGGCGGTGACCGTGACCGAGTCCTTGTCCTGGGCCTCGGCGGAGTCGAGGATCTCCACCGAGGACGGAAGCTTCTTCTTCAGCTCGGCGTTGATCTCCTCTGTGCCGGTCGCGGTGCTTGTCTTGTCGACCGCGGTCGCCAGCAGCGCGCCGTTGTACTCCGGGAAGACCTGGATGCCGCCCTTGACGATCTGGTCGTAGTAGACCTCACGGGCTCCGATGTCGAACTTGCGGGTCACCTTCAGGCCCTTGGCCTCCAGGGCCTCGGCGTAGATCTCGGCGAGCAGCTGGTTCTCGGGGAAGTTCGCCGAGCCGACGACGAGGGACTTGCCACCGCCGCTGTCCTTGCTGCTGCCCGTCAGCGGATTGCTGTCGCTGGAGTCGCCGCTGCCGCAGGCGGTCAGGGAGAGTGCGGTGATCAGGCCGAAGGCGGCGCCGCGGTAGATGCCTCGCATGGGTGTTTCCTTTCTCAGTGGCCCTGAAGCCGAAAACTCAGGATCTGGACGCCGAGACCCTGAGGCCCGGCGAGACGATGACGCGCTGCAGCGCGGTGAAGGCGATCTGGACGAGGAGCGCCAGGACGACGACGACCGTGGAGCCGCCGATGACGAGCTCGTAGTCGTTGCGGGAGAGTCCGTCGACGATGAAGCGGCCCAGGCCGCCGAGACCCGGGTAGGCCGCGACGGTCGCGGTGGCCACGACCTGGATGGCGGCGACCCGCAGTCCGAGGAGGATCAGCGGCAGCGCCATCGGCACCTCCACCTTCACCAGGACCTCCCACTCGGTCATGCCGACCCCACGGGCGGCGTCCCGGGTGGCGGGGTCCACGCCCCGGACGCCTTCGAAGGTGTTGATGAGGATCGGCGGGACCGCGAGCGCGGTCAGGGCGACCAGTACGGGCGTGGTGCTGAGCCCGGCCAGCGTGACGACGAGGACGACCAGGCCGAAGGTGGGGATCGCCCGCGCGAGGTTGGCCACGCTGGCCACGGCGAACGCCCCGCGGCCGGTGTGCCCGACCAGCAGCCCGAGCACCAGCCCGATCAGGGCGGCGAACAGCAGCGACACACCGCTGTAGGTGAGGTGTTCAAGCAGCCGCTGGGGGATGCCCTCCGCGCCGTGCCACTGCTTCGAGGACGTCAACCAGTCGCCCACGAGCTGGAGTTGGTTCAGGAGATCGTTCATGACGCCGTCACCTTGCTCCGGGACCACGGGGTGAGCAGTCGCTGCGCCAGGACCAGCAGGGCGTCGGTGGTGAGCGCGAGCAGCATGATCAGGGCGATCGCGGTGACGATCGGGGTGGGGAAGTCGAGTTGGAGGCCGCGGGTGATGTAGTAGCCGAGCCCGCCCTGGCCGATCAGCTGTCCCACGGCGACGAGACTGATGGACGAGACGGCCGCGACGCGTACCCCGGCGATGACGACGGGTACGGCGATGGGCAGTTCGACCTGGACGACCCGGCGGACCGGGCCGAATCCCATCGCGATGGCCGCCTGTCTGACCGGTTCGGGCACCGAGGCCAGCCCGTCCACGACGTTGGGCACCAGGACCGACAACGTGTAGAGCGTCAGCGGGATCATCACGGTGCGTTCCGTCAGCCCGGTGTACTTGACGAAGATCATGAACAGGGCGAGGGACGGGATCGAGTACAGGATGTTGTTCACGGTCAGGACCGGCGGGTACAGCCATCGCCAGCGGTGGCACAGGATGCCGAGGGGGATCGAGATGATCAGCCCGAACAGCACCGGAAGCAGGCCCAGTCGGAGATGGACACCGGTGTAGTCGGCCAGCTCGCCGGCATGATCGCCGATCCAACCCCAGCGGACCAGCGGTTCACCGTCGTTCATGCCTCACCACCGCCCGTCCTGCTTCCGGTGGCCTCCGCCTCGGCGGCGGCGATGACGGCGGACAGCTCGTACGCGTCGACGACTCCGATGACCGCGCCGTCCACGTCCACGCCCACCGCGAGCCGGGAGGGCGACAGGAGTGCCGCGTCGAGGGCGGCCCGCGCCGAGTCGCCGACGAGGCTGAAGGTGTGGCCGAGGGGCGCCAGGGGCGCGTCCGCGAGCGTGCCGCCCTCGGGCAGCTCGGCGGCCGCGACCCAGCCCAGCGGCCGCCGGGCGTCGTCGACGACGAGGACCCACGGCTCGTCCGCCGCCCGGGCCCGCGCCACGGCAGTGGTCGCCGTCAGCACCGGACCGTCGCGCAGCGGCACCTCGCCCGCCTTGACGAAGGACAGCCTGCGGATGCCCCGGTCCTGTCCGACGAAGCCGGCCACGAAGTCGTCGGCGGGGTGGGCGAGCAGCCGCTCGGGCGTGTCGAACTGGGCGAGCTTGCCGCCGGTTCGGAACACCGCGATGTTGTCGCCGAGTTTGATCGCCTCGTCGATGTCGTGGGTGACGAACACGATCGTCTTGTGCAGCTCCTTCTGGAGCCGGATGAACTCCGCCTGCAACTCGGCCCGCACGATCGGGTCGACGGCGCTGAACGGCTCGTCCATCAGCAGCACCGGCGGGTCGGCGCCCAACGCCCGTGCCACTCCGACCCGTTGCTGCTGTCCGCCGGAGAGCTGGTTCGGGTAGCGCTTGGCCATCTCGGCCGGCAGCCCCACCAGTTCCAGCAGCTCGGCCGCGCGCGCCCGGGCCTTCTTCTTGCTCCAGCCGAGCAGCAGCGGAACGGTGGCTATGTTGTCGAGGATGGTGCGGTGCGGGAACAGCCCCGCGTGCTGGATCACGTACCCGATGCCGCGGCGCAGCTCGGGGGCGTGGACGTCCCGGATGTCCTGACCGCGCAGGCTCACCGTCCCCGCCGTCGGCTCCACCATGCGGTTGATCATGCGCAGGGTCGTGGTCTTGCCGCAGCCGGAGGGACCGACCAGGACCGTGATGCCGCCCTCGGCCAACTCCAGGGACAAATCGTCCACGGCTGTGGTCCCGTTTGGATAGTTCTTGCTCACCGCGTCGAACCTGATCAAGGCTGCCCCTTACCCGACTGCATATGGTCATGCAGAGTTATGGGTGACTGAATGGGCAGTCAATGCCCTGCTGTGAACGGCGCGTTACGTTCCTGCGAAATCAGGCCACGCGCGCCCGGAATGGCCCCGTTCTACGCATGATGTGCCATGCAAAGTGCCAGCTCAGACGTAGGGAGACCCGTGAAACCGGTCTGGTTCACATTCCTCAACGGTTCGGACATCGAACAGCTCGAACTGACCGACATCGAGATACTCGACGCCGTCGAGGACGGACTGCGCGCCCAGGGCCTCGGCGAGACGGTCATCGAACCGCGCGTCCATCTCGTGCCCGACCCCGCGTTCAACGGCCACTTCAACGTCCTGCGCGGCTACATCGCCCCGCTCGCGCTGGCCGGGGTCAAGATCGTGGGCGACTACGTCGACAACTACCGGCGGGGTCTGCCCTCCGAGATGGCGCTGCTCAACCTCTTCGACCCCCGCAGCGGCATGCCCGTGGCCCTGCTCGACGCCACCGCGATCACCGAAATGCGCACCGGCGCCCTGACCGCACTCGGGGCACGCCATCTGGCCCGCCCCGACGCCAAGGTGCTCGGGCACATCGGCGCCCGCGCCACCTCGTACTGGAACGTCCGGCTGCTCGACCGGATCTTCGACCTCGACGAGATACGCGTCCACTCGCGCCGCCCCGAGAGCCGCGAGGCCTTCGCCGAGCGGTTGCGGCGGGAGCTCGGCAAGCCCGTGATCGTCACCGAGGACTGGAAGAGCTGCGTGGAGGGCGCGGACATCGTGGTGGAGGCGTCCCGCCTGCAACGCCCGGAGCCACTGCTGAAGACCGAGTGGATCGCCCCCGGCTCACTGGTCGTGCCCTACGGGACGCACAGTGCCGTCGAGTCCGACCTCACGGACATCATGGACAAGATCGTGATGGACGACTGGGGCCAGGCACACGCGGGCCCGTACGGCGCGCTGCGCCGGCACGTGGACTCCGGCAAGCTCAACAAGGACAACCTGCACGGGGAGTTGGGCGAGATCGTCGTCGACAAGAAACCCGGCCGCGAGAGCCCGGAGGAGACCAACCTGTTCTGGCACCGCGGCCTCTCCCTCTCCGACATCGCGCTGGGCGCGGCCATGCTGAGGAAGGCCGAGGAGCGCGGTCTCGGCCAGAAGCTGCGGTTCTCATGACGGGGATCGCCGTAGACGGGAAAACGTTGTCCTACGACGAGGTCGTCGCCGTCGCGTGCCACGGCACTCAAGTCACCCTGGCGGAGGGGGTGTTGCTGCGCCTGGAGCGCGAACGGGCCGTCGTGGACGACGTGGTCGACCGCCAGGTGCCGACGTACGGCCTGACGACAGGGCTGGGTACCCGCTCGTCGTACGCGCTGCCGCGCGACGAACTGGCGCTGTTCAGCGTGCGTACAGTCCGGGGACGCGCCAACGCGGTCGGCGATCCGCTGCCCGCCCCCGTCGTACGCGCCGCCCTCCTCGCCCGCGTCAACGGCCTCGCGGGCGGCGGCAGTGGGGTGCGGCCGGAGATCCCGCGGCTGCTCATCGACATGCTCAACGCGCGGGTGCATCCGGTGATCCCTGAGGTGGGCTCGATCGGCGCCTCCGATCTGTGCCAGATGGCCCATGTCGGTCTGGTGGTCATCGGCGAGGGCACGGCGGAGTTCGGCGGCGAGGTGCTCGACGGCGCCACGGCACTGCGCCGGGCCGGTCTCACCCCGGCCGCGCTGGGCCCGAAGGACGGGCATGTGCTGTGCAGCGCGAGCCCGTTGGCCGCCGGACAGGGTGCGCTCGCCCTGCACGAGGCGGCGGCCGTCCTCACCCTGGCGCAGGCGGTCACGGCACTGACCTACGAAGGCTTCCGGGCGAACACCAGCCCTCTCGACGCCCGGGTGCTGGGCCTGCGTCCCGCTCCCGGTCAGTCCCGCGCGGCAGCCGAACTGCTCGCCCTGCTGGACGGTGGTGAGCTGGGCGATCCCCGGCACGCACGGCGGGTGCAGGACCCCGTGAGCCTGCGCTGCGCCGCCCAGGTGCACGGCGCCGCGTACACGGCACTGGACTTCGCCGAGGCCGCGCTGGACCCCGAACTGAACGGCTGCGGAGACAATCCGGTGGTGCTGCCCGACAGCGGCGACATCCTCTCGTCCGGCAACTTCCACACCCCGGCCCTGGCCCTCGCCTTCGACACCCTCGCGCTGGCCCTGACACAGACCGCGTCGATCTCCGCCGAGCGCATGCGACGGCTGCTCGACCCCGCCGTCAGCGGGCTGCCCGCGAACCTCTCCCCGTACGGCCCGGAGCGCTCGGGCTTCGCCCCGCTGACCAAGACGGCCCAGGCCCTCGTCGCCGAGATCCGCATGCTGTCCGCACCTGTGTCCACCGACCCCCGGCACGGCGCGGACGCCGTCGAGGACGACTCGACCAACGCCGCGCTCGGCGTACGGCGATTCACCACGATGCTCACCCGTCTGTGCCAGCTGCTCGCCGTGGAGGCCGTGGTCGCCGCGCAGGCGGTGGATCTGGCGGCACCGTCGACCCTGGGACGCGGACCGGCGGTCCTGCACAGCGCGATCCGGAAGCTCGTGCCCCGCCTGGACGACGACCGGCCGCACGGGGTGGACGTGGAGACGGTGAGCCGCGACGTCCTGGCTTCGGACGATGTGCGGGGCTCCCTGCGCGCCTTGGCGGGAGGAACGCCATGACCGACGTCGCCGTAGACCAGCGTCTGTGGGCCCCGTCCCTGGTGGTGGCCCTGCGGGCCCGCCGCGAACGGCGTGGAGTGGCTGCCCCCGGCCGAGGCGCAGCCTGCCGGACGCCCACCTGCGCCCCTCTGCTCGATCTCGACGTGCAGCCAGGTGCACGCCGCCTGGGCGGCGTACGCCTTCCGCGTCGCCGATCCGCGGCGGCTGCTCACCGGGAGGGACTGACCGTGCCCAGATCGAGTCCCGCCTCCCGGGCCCTGCGGGCGGCTTCCTCGTATCCGGCGTCCGCGTAGCGGGCCACGCCCAGCGCGGGGTCGGTCCAGAACACCCGGCGGATCTTGCGTTCCGCCAGTTCGCTGCCGTCCGCGACCACGGTGAGGCCGGTGTGGATGCTCCGGCCCACCCCGACACCGCCGCCGTTGCCGACGGACACCCAGGTCGCGCCCTGGGCGGCGTTGAGCATGGCGGCCAGGACGGGCCAGTCGGCGATCGCGTCGCTGCCGTCGAGCATCCCCTCCGTCTCCCGGGACGGCGAGGCGACGGCGGCGGGGTCCATGTGGTCCCGGCCAAGGGCCAGCGGGCCGATCTCACCGCGCCGCACGAGGTCGTTGAGCCGCAGGCCCACCTCGTGCCGCTCGCCCAGGCCGAGCCAGCAGATCCGGGCGGGCAGCCCCTGCGGCGCGACCCTGGCGCGGGCCAGCGTGAACCACCGTTCCAGGGACGGCGACTGCACCACGTCGAGTACGGCGTCCTCACTGCGGCGCAGGTCCTCGGGATCGCCGCTGAGGCAGATCCAGCGGTACGGCCCCACACCGCGCGCGAAGATCGGACGTACGTACTCGGCGACGAATCCGGGGAGTTCGGCGGCCCGGGAAGCTCCGGCCGCAACCGCCTGGGCGCGCAGGTTGTTGCCGTACTCGAAGACGACGGACCCACGCTCGCGCAGCGCCAGCAGGGCGTCCGCGTGCGCGCGCAACGAGGCGTGAACGGCATCGCGGTAGGCGGGATCGGGGACGCGTGCCGGGTCCGGGGCGTACCCGAGGGGCACATAGCCGTGGTCGAGGTCGTGCGCGGCGGTCTGGTCGGTCGCTATGTCGACGGCGACCCGGTCGGCCACCAGCCGGGGCAGGATCTCGGCGATGTTGCCGACGAGCGCGATGGCGGCGGGGTCGGTCGAACCGGTGAGGTCGGCGACGGCCCTCTCGTAGTCGGGGGCGATGCGGTCGACCCAGCCCGCGTCGAGCCTGCGTCGCGCGCGCTCGGGGTCGAGCTCGACGATGAGCCCCCGGCCGCCGAGGTTCGCGATGGCGAGGCCCTGCGCGCCGCCCATGCCGCCGAGCCCGGCGGTAAGCACCCGGCGGCCTGCGAGGGTGCCGCCGAAGTGGCGGCGGGCGATGGCCGCGAATGTCTCGTGGGTGAAGCCGAGGACGCCCTGCGTGCCGATGTAGAACCAGGCGGCGGCCGTCATCTGCCCGTACATGGTGAGCCCGGCGTCCTCCAGGCTCCGGAAGCCGGCCTCGTCCGACCAGGCGGGCACGACCATCGCGGTCGAGATCAGCACGCGCGGCGCGTCCGGGTGGGTCGGCAGCACCGCCACGGGTTTGCCCGACTGCACCATCAGCGTCTCGTCGGGGCCGAGGCGTTCAAGAGCGGCGACGATCGCGTCGTACGCCTCCCAGGAGCGCGCGGCCCGGCCGCGGCCGCCGTAGACGACGAGCCGCGCCGAGTCCTCGGCGACGGCGGGGTCGAGCGTGTTGAGGAAGCAGCGCAGCACGCCCTCCTGCTCCCAGCCACGGCAACGGAGTCCGGCACCGTTGGGCGCCGGAGCACCACGCCGTCCGGCAAGTGACCATTGATTGGATCCATGGATCCAATCTAGTATCCGGGCATGTGCCCGCCCCCGTCGTCCGCCCGAACCCCGAGTGAGAAGCTCGCCGTCGCGAGCCTCGCCGACCAGATCGCCTACCGGCTGCGCGCCGACATCCTCGACGGGAAGCTGCCGTTCGGCGCCCGCCTCCAACACGAGGAACTGGCCGCCCGGTTCGGCGTCAGCCGGATGCCCATCCGGGAGGCGCTGCGTCAGCTCCAGGCCCTCAACCTGGTCGAGCTGGCGCCCAACCGGGGCGCGACGGTGCGCACCCCCTCCCGGGCGGAACTCGTCGAGGTCTACGAACTCCGTGCCGAGATGGAGGCCTTCGCGTGCGCACTCGCCTGCGAGCGCGCCTCCGCGGAGGAACTGGACGAGCTGGAGCGGACGCAGGAGCGGCTCACGGAAGCCGTCGCCGCGGCGGATCGCATCGACGACGCGGAACTGGACGCGGCCGTGACGGGCGCGAACACCGCCTTCCACGACCTGATCCACCGATCCGCCCGCAACGGGCGCCTGACCGAGTCCATCGCAGGGCTCACGCAGGTCTTCCCACGCGACCTGGTCTGGCGCGTCATCGCCCATGACGAGGCGGCTCTGACGACCATGAACGTGCACGAGCACCAGGCCATCGCCGCCGCCCTGCGCGCCCGCACACCGGACGCCGCCCGCAGGGTGATGCGCGACCACGTCCGCGGCGCCGGGGAGATTCTGCTCGCCCACCTCGACGAGCAGAGATTCTGGGGATGAGCCCGATGAGCCCGATGAGCCCGTTGAGCTCGTCCTTCGGCCGTGTGCTGGTCATCGGCGGTGGCGCCATGGCCACCGGCATCGCCGCCCGCCTCGCCGCCGCGGACATCGAGACGGTCGTCCTCGTCCGGCGGCGGGAAGCGGCCACGCAGACCCGGGACGAGATCGGCCGACGGGTGGATCAACTCGTCGGATCCGTACGGCCGGTGACCGTCCTCGTCGGCGACGCGCCTGGGCCGTTCGCGCTGGCGGTGGAGTCGGTCGCCGAGGACCTGGCGGCGAAGCGCGCCGTGCTGGCCCGTGCCGAGGCGCTCGTCGCCGACGACGCAATCGTGGCGACCAACACCTCTTCGCTGCGGCTGGCGGATCTCGCCGAGGACCTGAAACGCCCCGAACTCTTCGCCGGCTGGCACTGGTTCAACCCCGCCGAACTCGTGCCGCTCGTCGAGGTGACGGGCGGACCGCTGACGGCTCCGGACACCTTGGCACGGCTCGCCTCGCTCTCCCGGGCGATCGGCAAGGAGCCGATCACGCTCCGCCGCGACCACCCGGGTTTCGTGGCCAACCGGCTCCAGTACGCGCTGCTGCGCGAGGCGTACGCACTGGTCGAGGAAGGCGTCTGCGGGGTCGAGGATGTCGACCGGGCCGTCGTGGCCGGGCTCGGGGCACGCTGGGCGGCCATCGGCCCGTTCGCTTCGATGGACGCCGCAGGACTGGACGTGCACGAAGCGGTGGCCGAGCAGTTGTTCCCGCAGCTTTCGCGCGCGACGGAGGTGCCGGCACTGCTGCGAGAGGCACGGCGCGAGGGTGCAACCGGTATGAAGGGCGGCCGGGGGCTGCTCGGTGACTACCCGGCCGACGCCGTACGGGAGATCGCGGCGCGGCGGGACGCGATGCTCGCGCTGCTGGCGGAGGCGCGGGCATGACCTCTGTGGCCGCACCCCTGGAAGCCGTTGACCCACTGGACGAGGACGTGCTCGTCCTGGGTGACCGCCCGCTCCTTCCGGCCGATGTCGTGGCGGTGGCCCGCGGCCGCCGCGTCGTCCTCGGCCGTGCCGCCCGCGAACGAATGCGCGCTTCGCGCACCGCACTTGAGGCGGTGCTGGCCCGCGGTGACGCCGTGTACGGTCTCACCACCGGCGTCGGCGCGATCAAGACCGAGGCGATCCCGGCCGACCGGCAGACTGCCTTCCAGCGCCTGCTGCTGCGTGCGCACCGAGTGGGTCACGGGCAGTTCGCGCCCGCGGAGTTCGTGCGGGCCGCCATGGTCGTACGGGCCGCCGGGCTCACCGTCGGCGTCGCGGGCGTACGGGCCGAGGTCGCCGACGCGTTCTGCCGGGCCCTGGACACCAACGTGACGCCCCGGGTCCACCTGCTCGGCTCGATCGGGCAGGCCGACCTGAGCCAACTGGCCGAGATCGGCCTGGCCCTCATCGGCCACGGCGACGACGGAGCGGCGCTGATCGCCAGGGGCTACACGCCGATTGAACTCGGCCCGCGCGAGGCGCACGCCATCGTCAACAGCAACGCGTTCTCGGTCGGCACCGCCTGTCTCGCCCTGGAACGGGCGAACCGGGCCGTCCGGGCCCTGGACGTGTCGGCGGCGCTCTCGCTGGAGGGCCTCACCGGGAACGTCGACGCCGTCCACCCGGCCGTCGCGGGGGTACGCTCGTACACGGGCGCCCACGAGACGATCGGCCGCCTGCGCGCACTGCTGTCGGGCGGTTCCCTGCTGACCGGTGCGACACCGGCCCGCGCCATCCAGGACCCCCTCGCCTTCAAGGTGGTGCCGCAGACCCACGGTGCGGCCCGGCAGGCACTCACCCACTGCGGCAGCGTCGTCGAGACCGAACTCGCCTCCTCCGGCGACAGCCCGATCATGCTCGTCGACGAGGACCGCGCCATCTCGACCGGCAACCACGACATCGCCCCCGTCGCCATCGCGCTCGACTACGCGCGGCTCGGACTCGCGCAGGCCGTCACCATCGCGGGCGAGCGGGTGCAGAAGCTGCTGGATGCGGCCTTCACCGGCCTGCCGACCGGCCTCCGCGCCGACCCCACCGCGCCCGACGACGGCCTGGCGATCGTCGCCAACGGCGCGGCGAGCCTGGCCGGCGAGGCACGCCTGCTCGCACAGCCCGTCACCTTGGAGCAGCCCACCAGCGCCATCGCGGCCGGCATCGAGGACCGGATCACCATGGCGCCCACCGCGGCCCGCCGCCTGCACGACATGGCCGGCCTGGCACTGCGGTTGGCCGCCGTCGAGCTCATGTGCGCCGCCCAGGCGGTCGACCTCCGCGGGCACGCCGGTGACCTGGGCGACGGGACTCGCCGCGCGTATGCGGCGACTCGGCGTTCGATGCCTTTCGTCGGGGCGGGCGAGGCACCGGACGGCGACCTCGACGCGCTCGAGAACTGGCTCGCCGGCGACGACCTCCCCTAGCGGGCCACACAGAAGGTACGGACGACATGAACACGACCGCGATCAACATCCCCGCCCTCGCCGAACTCGGTGCGTCCGAGCGCCCTTTCCGGCCCGAGGAGTGTGCGGACCGGGCCCGCCGCGCGGCGGCCTTCGTCGACACGGCCGCGCTCGACCGCTCCGGCCCCGGCTCGTACGTCCTGCTGTGGCGCACCGAGCACTCCGAAGCATGGCTGAACACCTGGTGGGAATCGCGCGACACCGGCTACCACGACCACCAGGGTTCCTGCGTCGGCGTGCACGTGATCGAGGGCACCGCCTGGCAGGAGGGGCTGCCGGTGGGCGGCCCGCGCCGCGCCCACCGGTACGGCCCTGGCGAGACGTTCTCCTTCCCCGGCTCGGGCGTCCACCGGATGGACCACGATGCCGGCGCCATCACCGTCCACGTCTACTCGCCGCCGCTGCAGGCCATCGGCCATTACGAGATCGTCGACGGCGAACTCCACCGCACCCCGGGACCGCCCGACGAGGGCTCGCCCGCAAGCCCGCGGCTGCTCCAGGCCCTCGACGCGATCGGCCGGTGACCCGGGCCGCGACCAGGGACTTCGAACGCGGCCGTGCCCAGCCGGCCGACATCCTCGGCGGTGGAGTCGACCTGTCGGGCTTTCGCTAGACGAGCCCCTGCCGGAGAGCCTGCTGCCCGACGTGGCGTCGGTGAAGGCCGCCGTGGCCGGGTAGAGATCTTCACGACGTGATCTCGCTGGGCGGTCTCGCGGACCCGCGCCAGCACGATTTCGTCTATCGGCCCGCGACACCGCACGGGTCCGGGCGCGGATCACAGATTCGCCGAACCCCAACTACCGTGCACAGCTGCTTCGTTGACACCGACTGGACGACGTGTTTGCATCGCGTCATGCTTCCTTCGGAGCCTCTGACCCGTCGCCGCGCCGTGGACCTCGTCCGGGTGGCCGCCGCGCTGTGTCGCTTCCCCGGCTGACCGGTTATCTCCCGGGGTTCTCTTCTTCTACGGCCTTGTCACGCATGCGCTGTGGGTCTCCGTCTCCGTAGGCCTGCCGAGGATGTTCCTCGCGCGTCGGTGCCGCGGTCCGCCCGGGCTCCATTCCCCATCCGCCACCCATGACGGGACAGCCATGTCTGCTGCCGGTTCCGCCGCCCACCACGAGATCGCCTACGACCGCCGCAGGCTGCGCCAGTGGCTCGCCGGGGAGGCCAGAGCGGACGGGGTCACGCGGCGTCGGCTGCTGGCGCTGCTGGCCGCGACCGCCGCCGCCACCGCGCTCCCCGTGCCGGCTCCCGCTCGCGCCGCCGACTCGCCGATCGTCAAACCGCTGCCGCCCGAGTGGTTCATTCCGCGGGGCACCAATGCCGAGACCCGCTGGGAGGCGCTGCGTGGAACCGGCCACCACACCCCCAACGCCCTGTTCTTCGTCCGCAACCACACTGCTACGCCCGTCCTGGAGGCCGCCGACTGGCGGCTGAGACTGTGGGGTGACGGGCTGCGCGGCACACCCGGCGAGGACCGGCCGGTGGAGTTCGGGTACGACGATCTGCGCGCCCTGCCTGCCGTCACCCGGACCGCGTTCGTCGAGTGCGCCGGAAACGGCCGTAGCTACTACTCGATCCAGCAGGGCGAGACGGTCACCGGCACCGCGTGGACGCTGGGCGCGGTCGGCGTCGCGCGCTGGCGCGGGGTGCGCCTGGCCGACGTGCTGCGCAAGGCCGGGCTGTCCCCGCACGCGGTGGACGTGCAGCCCCGTGGCCTCGACGCCGAGTACGTCAGCGGCGGCGAGAGCCTGGGCCGGGTGCGGCGCCCGCTGCCGCTGGCCAAGGCGCTGGACGACGTGCTGCTCGCGTACGAGATGAACGGCGAGCCGCTTCCGTACGACCACGGCCACCCGGTGCGGGTGCTCGTGCCCTCGTGGGTGGGGATCGCCTCGATCAAATGGGTCGGCGACATCGAGGTGTCGGCGCAGCCGCTGTACTCGCCGTGGAACACCACCTTCTACCGGCTGTTCGGCCCCGCCTACCCGCCGGAGGGCAGTGCGCCGCTCGCCCGGCAGACGATCAAGAGTGCTTTCGAGCTGGCGAGCGGCGCGACGTTCCCGGCAGGGGAGAGCCAGGTGCTGCACGGCCGGTCGTGGTCGGGTGCGGGCGCCGTCGCGCGGGTCGACGTCAGCACGGACGGTGGGGCGACATGGGGGCGGGCCCGACTGCACGACCGGCCGCGTTCCGGCACGTGGATGCGCTGGTCCGTCCCGTGGACACCTGGTACGCCCGGCCCGACACATCTGCTGGCACGCGCCACGGACATGGCGGGCCGCACCCAGCCGGACACCGCCGTGTTCAACACGCAGGGCTATCTGTTCGACGCGGTGGTGCGCCACCCGGTGACCGTGCTCTGACGCCGGCATGCCTTCCCCGGACGACGGCGATCTTGGCGGCACCGGCGGCTGGAGCGTGGTGGGGCTGGTCGAGGACGACTTCGATGGACGCGTCGTGGAAGGTGCCCACCCGGCTGGTGTCACCGCTGCCGATGACCATGCCGTCCGAGTCGGTGATCAGCACGTTGAACCCGATGACGGCGGAGGTGTCCGCGGCGATCTCCTGGGCGAGCGACGGGCTCAGCACGGTGTTCCTCCCGCCGACGGGCCGGTTCCGCTTTGGACGCACCGTACAGGGGAGGGGGGCGATTTCGGCCACGACTTCATACGGAGTGACCGATGACGGGTGGCCGACCGAGGCCCGTCATCACCTCGCGCTCCAGCGCGAGATGGCCGACGGACGCTAGCCGCTGCCAGACGACGTCGTCACCGGCGAGGAGGCCCGGCTGCTGGACGACGCGCTGTCCCCGCAGGTGCGCGCGGCCTACCTGGTGGAGGGGGAGGGCGTGGTCGACCCCGAGGCCTTCGCACGCGGGCTCGTCGAGGCGCTCGGCGCGCTGGGGGTCAAGGTCCACGAGAACACGGGGGTCACCGGGTTCCGTACGGCGGTGGGCCGGGTCAACGCGGTGTCGACCACCATGGGCGAACTCCCCTGCTCCGGCGTGGTCATCGCGGCCGGCATGCGCTCGGCGGATCTGCTCCGCGCGCTCGGCCGGCCCCTGCCGCTGCAGGCCGGCAAGGGCTACAGCTTCTCCGTCGACCTCGACCCGGCCCCGGCACACCCTGTACTTCGGCGAGCGCCGGGCCGTCGCCTCACCCATCGGCTCGACCACGCGCATCGGCGGCACGATGGAGCTGAGCGGCAACAACAACCGGCTGGACTGGCGCCGTGTGGTCGCCGTCGCCCTGGCCAGCCGGCACTACCTGGGGAAGTGGTTCGACGACCCCGAGGACCTGGTCGGCCTGATCCGCGATCCCTGGGTCGGCGGACGGCCCTTCCTACCGGACGGACTCCCCGTCATCGACAGACTGCCGGGCTACGACAACGCCTTCGCCGCCACCGGCCACGGCATGCTCGGCATCACCCTCGGCCCCGCCACCGGCCACCGACTGACCGAGTACATCCGCACCGGCCGGCGACCGGAGGTCCTGACACCGTTCCGCTTCGACCGGTCAGTGTGATACCTCGCACGGTGAGCCAGCAGTACTGTCGCCGCCTCCCATCCGCTAACATAGAACAATTAGATAGATGAATAGGCTAGTGCTGGCGGAGGAGTGGCCGTGGACTTCGGGCTGACCGACGAGCAGGACCTGTTGCGTGCGACGGCTCGGCAGTTCGTCGCCGACGTGTGCCCGGCCGAGAAGGCCAAGCAGTGGGACGAGGAGGGCGTCGTACCGCCCGAGCTGTTCCGGGGCATGGCCGACCTCGGGTGGTTCTCGCTCCCCTTCGCCGAGGACGAGGGCGGCGACGGTGGCGGACCGCTTGAACTCATCCTCATCGCCGAGGAGCTCGGGCGGGCCAGCTTCGACGTGGCCATGTGCTACATCGGGGTGCTCATCCCCGGCATCACGGTGTTCCGGTGGGGCAGCGAGGCGCAGCGCGACTTCATCCGCGAGCAGGTCATGACGGGCCGCCACCGGCTCGCCGTCGGCCTCAGCGAGCCGGACAGCGGGTCCGACGCCGCGGCACTGCGCACCACCGCCGAGGACCACGGGGACGACTTCCTCGTCCGCGGCCAGAAGGCCTGGTGCACGGGGGGCGGCCTGCCCGACACGACCATCGCCACGTACGTGCGGACCGGGCCCCGCGAACCCAAGCACGGCGGCATCAGTCTGCTGCTCGTCGATCCCGCGACCGAGGGCGTCGAGGTGCGCCGGACGCCGACGCTGGCCCGGCACATCCTGGGCACCAACGAGGTCTTCTTCAACGACGCCCTGGTGCCGAAGGAGAACCTCGTCGGCCCGCGTGACGAGGGCTGGAAGGTGATGCTCTCCAACATCGAGCTGGAGAAGGTGATCATCAGCGGGGGCTATCTGGGCGCCGCGCAGGCCACGCTGGACGAGATGCTCGACTACGCCCGCAACCGGCACGCCTTCGGCCGGCCGATCGGCAACTTCCAGGCCCTCGCCCACGCCATGGCCGACCTCCAGACCGAGATCGACTCCGCCCGGCTGCTCGCCTACCGGGCGGCCTGGCTGCTCGCCCAGGGCAAGCCGTGCACACGGGAAGGGTCGATGGCGAAGCTCAAGGGTTCGGAGACGTACGTGGCGGCCGCCCGGCTGGGGATGCAGGTCTGCGCGGGGCACGGCTTCTCCACGGAGAGCGTGATGAGCTTCCGGTACCGGGAGTCGATCGTGGCCACGATCTCCGGGGGCACGAGTCAGATCCAGCGCAACGGGATAGCCCGCAGCATGGGGCTCAGGTCCTACTGAGCCCCGACTGTTCCTACCGGGCCCCGCCATCCTGGCCGGCCAGCCACTCCTGGTGTCGTGTGAAGTGGCCCCGGTCCCGGGTGACCCAGATGCCCGAGACCCGGGCCAGCACGGCTCGCGTCGGCAGCAGGAGCATCTCGCCGGCGATGTACCAGCGCCTGCCCTCCCGCTTCTCCACCCAGGCCCGGACCTCCAGCGGGCGCTCGACCGGCACCGGCTTCACGAAGCTCACGGTCAGTTCCGCCGTCACGCTCAACACCCGGTGCAGCAGCGGCAGATGGCCGAGGCAGTCGTCCAGTACGGCCGCGGTCCAACCGCCGTGCGCCACGTCGGGCCCACCCTCCTGGTCCCGCGGGCAGGACAGCTCGAACCGCGCCGACCCGTCCTCGTCGAGCCGCTCGTGTTCCACTCCCAGGCGGCACGAACCGGCGACGCGGCACGCCCCGCACAGGGCCACCCCGCCGGGAGTCCGGGGTGGTTCCTGGAAGTCGGCCCCCGCCCAGGGTCCGGTCGGTGGCGTCGTGGACATGGTGTGACTCCTCTTGTTCTCCGACACTTCAAAGCTCGCTGCTTCAGACATCCGCAAGCAGCGGGCGCAGCTTCCCCGCGATGAGTTGAACCTGCCGGGCCACCATCTCCTCCGGCATCCCGGCCAGCGAGGCCCACAGGAACACGCCCTCCACCGGCAACCCTGACACGTACGCCCTGATGGCGTCGGCGACGTCCTGCGGGGTGCCGTACAGGAACTGGCCGAACCCGGTCGAGCTCAGGCCCGTCTCCCGCCACTTCTCGGGGTCGATGGGGCGGGGGAGCGGCTGGTCGGTGCCCTCCACCATGTACCGGCGGTAGCTGTCCCACTGGTACGACAGGTGTCTGCGCACCACCGGCCAGTCGCCCTCGGGATCCTCGGTGACGAACGTGGTGAACGAGCCCTGCATACGGCCCGCTGCCACGTCGTACCCGCTCTCGGCGAGTCCTTCCCGGTACGGCGTCAGCAGCGCCGGGTTGAGCGACAGCAGCCCCGTGCCGAGCCGGCCGGCCCGGCGGGCACCCTGTGGGCCCTGGTAGCCGAGCCAGATCGGCAGCGGTTCCTGGACCGGTCCCGGGGTGACCAGGGACTCGGCCCACAGGCCGCGGATCTCCCGTACCCGCTGATCGGTCGTGGTGTAGCGCTTGGCGAGGTTGGCGCCGTACAGCTTGTACTCGGGCACCCGGTAGCCGGTGCCGAGCCCGAGGTCCAGGCGGCCGTCGCTGATGATGTCCACGAGGGCGGCCTGTTCGGCGATCTCGGGGGCCGCGTGCAGCGGTGCGGGGATGACCGCGGTGCCCAGGCGGACCCGGCGGGTGCGGGCGGCGGCCGCGGCCGCCATGGTGAGCGGCTGGGGGAGGTAGCCGTCCTCGAAGCCGTGGTGCTCGGAGAACCAGACCGAGTCGAGGCCGAGCCGGTCCGCCTCCTCGCACATCTCCAGGGCGAAGCCGTAGACCCGCGACCAACTCTGGCGCCATGGCGGCGGGTTGCGCAGGTCGAAGTAGATGCCCACCTTCACGCCGGGGTGCCTCCTGCCGTGTTGTCCGCCAGCCGGATCGTCGCGTGCGAGACGGCGACTCCGTCCCCGGCCGACAGCAGTCGTACGGGGCGCAGTTCCAGCGCCTCGATCTCGGGGAGGTCCTCGACCATCGCCGAGAGCCTCAGGACGGTCTCCTCAAGGGCGCCGAAGTCCACGCCCCGTTTCTCCAGCAGGGGAGTCGCCCGCAGGGAGCGGACCATCTCGCGGGCGTCGCGGTCGCTGAGGGGGGTGACGCGGTGGGCGACGTCCGCCATGAGGTCGGCGTAGTCCCCGGTGAGGCCGAAGGCGACCACCGGGCCGAAGACCGGGTCGGCGCGGACGGTGAGGAACGCGTCGGGTCCGGGGCCCGGTGCGCTGTCGCGTACGGCGACTCCGTACGAGGCCAGCAGTTCGGCGGCGACCGGCGCGGGGACCGGCCCAGGGGCGCAGGAGGCGATCAAGGCCCTGGCCCGCTCGGTGTCGACTCCCGCGAGGTCGGGCACGACGCCCGCGGGAGTGTTGCGCCAGGTCTGGTAGGCCGCCGCGTGTCCGAGCGAGGTGGCCGCCGCCTCCGGGAAGGTGTACGTCGGTACCACCAGGTCGCCGCGGTGCAGCAGGTCGGCGACGCCCGCACCGCCCAGGAAGCTGGCCAGCACGGGCTTGTCGGGCCGGGCCGCGGCCGCGTCGAGGATCGCCGACGCCACCTCGTCGGGCTTGTCGGCCAGCGGCGGCATGAACAGGACGATCGCCGCGTCGATGCCGTCGTCCGCCAGGGCGGCGTCCAGCGCCTGCCGGTAGTGGGCGGCGGTGGCGGTGGGCGTCAGGTCGATCGGGTTGGAGACGTCGGCGTGGGGCGCGAGGGCCGGACGGAGCGTCTGCCGGGTGCGCTCACCGAGCGCGGGCACGCACAGGTCGCTCGCCGCGCACGCGCCGACCGTCAGGGCAGCCGGGCCGCCCGCGTTGGTGATCACGGCGACCCGGTTGCCGGGCGGGGGAGGCTGGTGGGCGAGCAACAGGGCGACGTCGAACAGCTCTTGGAGACTGCGGGTGCGGATCACACCGGACTGTGCGAACAGCGAGTTCACCGCCGAGTCCGCGTGGCCCGGATGCACCGCGACGATGGGTTTGCGCGGCGCGATCCGGCGGGCGACGCGGGCGAACCGGCGCGGATCGCCGAAGGTCTCGACGTGCAGCAGGATCACCGAGGTCCCCGGGTCCTCCTCCCACCACTGGAGCAGTTCGTCGGTGGAGACGTCGACCGCGTGGCCCACCGACACGAAGCCGGAGAAGCCGAGCCGCAGCCGCCGGGCATAGTCGAGCACCGCGAGCCCGAGCGGCCCGGACTGGCTGGACATCGCCACCCGGCCGGGCGTCGGCAGGGCGGGCGAGAAGGTCGCGGCCAGGCGTGCCGCCGGGGTCGTGTTGAGCACGCCCATGCAGTTCGGGCCCACCAGCCGCATTCCGGAGGCGCGGGCGAAACGCGCCAACTCCAGCTCGCCGGCGCGTCCTTCGGCTCCGGTCTCCCCGAAGCCCGTCGAGACGACGACCACCGCTTTGACACCGACCTCCGCGCACTCCCGTACGACACCGAGCACGGCCTCGGCCCGTACGGCCACCAGCGCCAGGTCCGGCGGCTCGGGCAGGTCCCGGACGCTCGCGTAGGCCCGCGCCCCGGCGATCCGCTCGGCCCGCGGGTTGACGGGGAAGACGCTGCCCGCGAAGCCGCCCCGCACCAGGTTGGCGACGATCTCGTGGCCGATCGTCAGCGGGTCGCGGTTGGCGCCTATGACGGCGACCGAGCGCGGTTCGAGCAGGGGCTTGAGCGAGCGCCGTACGGCCGTCTGCTCACGGCGCTCGGCCCGCACCACAGCCTGGGCCTGCGGGTCGACGGCGATCTCGAAGTGGATGATCTGGCCCGGCGGACCGGCCTGTGTCCGGTAGCCGGAGCCGAGGAACACGTTGATCATCCGCGCGTTGTCGGCGAGGACGTCGGCCTCCAGCACCCGGATGCCCCGGGCCCGCGCGGCGGCGGCGATGTGCTCCAGGAGCAGCCTGCCGAACCCCTCGCTCTGGTGGTCGTCCCGGATGGTGAAGGTGACCTCGGCGTGCTCCGATTCCTCCGGGTCGCGGACGTAGCGCACGAGGCCGGCGATCTTGTCGCCGTCCAGGGCGACGAGCGCCAGCTCGTTGAGGTAGTCCACGTGGGCGCCGTGCCGGATGACGTCGTCGCGGGCGCGGACCACCGGACCGAGGGAGCGGTAGGCCAGGGTGGCCCGGGACAGGGTGCCGACGAAGGCGACCAGGCGGTCGGCGTCCTCCGGCCGGATGGGCCGTACGAAGGTCGACCGCCCGGTCCTGACGAGTCCTGGCCGTTCCAGGTCCTCGGGATACGAGGGGTGCGACGGGGATGGGGGAGTGGTCACCGCAGTGCTGTCGCCGGCGCCGCTCAGACGGCCGCCTCCTGGGGAGTCTGGTCCGGCAGACCGAACAGCTCGTTGAAGGTGCCGCGCGTGACGCGGTCGCGGATGTCGTCGGACACGCCGTCGAACAGGTCGTGCAGCGTGGACTGGGTGTGGCCGTAAGTGCCTTCCAGGTGGGGGTAGTCGTCGCCCCACATCACGTTGCGGTAGCCGGTCGACTCGACGATCTCCACCGAGCTCTTGTCGTGCTGGAAGGAGGCGTACACCTGCTGCCGGATGATCTCGCTGGGCAGCCGGCTCAGCTTCGGCCGGACGAACATGCCGTGCTGGCGGTAGGCCTCGTCCATCCGGTCACCGATCGCCGGCATCCAGCCCGCGCCGCCCTCGGCGATGAGGATCCTCAGGTCCGGGTGCCGGTCCAGCGCCCCGCCCGCGACCATGTGGGACACCACGCGCATGCCCGGGTAGGTCGTCTCCATGTAGTTGACGACCGCGCCGCCGGGTCCGCGGAAGACGACGTTCTGCGCGCCGGTGCCGATGTGGAAGCCGAGCACCAGCCCCGCCCGCTCGACCGCGGTCCACAAGGGCTCCCAGCGGTCCAGGGCGTACTCCTCGCCGGGTCGTGTCGAACACGGCAGGAAGACCGCCTTGAAGCCCAGCTCCGCCACCCGCTCCACCTCGGCGACCGCGTCGTCGATGTCGGCCGTCGAGAGGCAGGCGGTGGTGATGACGCGCTTGTTCTTGCTGAGGATCTCCTCGTGGGCCCAGTCGTTCCAGGCCCGGACCGTCTCCCGGGCGAGTTCCCGGTCGGTGATCGACACGAGCCAGAACCCCATGGAGGGGAAGGCCAGTTGGCTCCAGACGCCCTCCTGGTCGAGGTCCTTGAGCCGGACCTTCAGGTCCCAGGCGCCCGGCGGGCGCATCGCGTCCATGAAGTCGCCGAGCTGGCGGTCGATGCGCTCGCCGTCGATGTAGAGCATCTCGTACTTCTCGCCGCGCTCACTGCGTGGGGCGCGGGCGCCGAGTCGTGCGGGCAGCCTCTCGGTCCACACGTCGGCGGGTTCCATCACATGGGAATCCCCGGAGTTGACCCAGATCTTCGTCATGACACTCCTTCGGGTCAGGGCTGCGCGCATCAATGGATGCAATCAGTTAGCGATTTTAGTTGTATGGAGGGCTGAAGGGAAGGCCGGGCCGTTCAAAGATCAGCTCCGGCGCCGCTCGATCTCGTCCACCAGCTGCGGCAGCACCGCGAACAGGTCCCCGACCACCCCGTGGTCGGCGAGCTCGAAGATCGGTGCGTCGGCGTCCTTGTTGACGGCGACGATGGTCTTGGACGTCTGCATGCCCGCCCGGTGCTGGATCGCGCCGGAGATGCCGGCCGCGAGGTAGAGCTGCGGGGAGACCTGGGTGCCGGTCTGGCCGACCTGGTGGCTGTGCGGGTACCAGCCCGCGTCGACGGCCGCGCGGGACGCCCCGACGGCGGCACCGAGCGCGTCGGCGACCCGTTCGATGAGGGCGAAGTTCTCGGCGCCGTTCACCCCGCGACCACCGGAGACCACGATGTCCGCCTCCGTCAGCTCGGGCCGGTCGCCGCGCTCCCGCGGGGTGCGGGACAGGACTCGGACGGCCTGCGCGGCCGGGCCGAAGGTGATGTCCTGCTTCTCGACGACGGGTTCGGCGGGGGCTGCCTCTGGGGCGGCGGCGTTCGGCTTGACCGTGATCACCGGCACGCCCTGGGTGACGTGTGCGGTGACCTGGTAGGTCGCGGCGAACGCCGACTGCTCGGTGACCGGCCCGTCGGGTCCCGCGGTGACATCGACCGCGTCGGTGATGAGTCCGGAGCCGAGCCGCAGTGCGACCCGCGCGGCGATCTCCTTGCCGTCCGGCCCCGACGGCAGCAGGACCGCGGCCGGGCCGGTGCGCTCGGCGATCTGTGTAAGGGCGTCCACGGCCGGGGTGACGAGGTACTCGTCGACCTCGGGGGCGTCCACGACGTAGATCTTCTGGGCGCCGTACCGGCCGAGAATCTCGGTCGCGATGTCCGCGTCCGGCCCCAGGAAGACGGCCGAGGGTTCGCCCAATCGACGGGCCAGGGTGAGCAGTTCGAGGGTCGGCTTGCGTACGGCACCGTCGACGTGGTCGACGAGGACGAGGATCTCGGCCACGGTGATGCAACTCCTTCAGGCAGGTTTTCAGGACGGGGCGCGGTCAGATGAACTTCTTGGTGGTGAGGAACGCGGCCAGTGCGACGCCGCCCGTCCCCTCGTCGGCGACGATCTCGCCCTTGACGCGCGGCGGGCGCCGGGTCGCGGTGTCCACGGCCGACCGCGCCCCCGCCGCGCCGACCTGTGCGGCCTCGATACCGAGGTCGGCGAGGTCGAGGGTCTCGACGGGCTTCTTCTTCGCGGCCATGATCCCCTTGAAGGAGGGGTAGCGGGCGTCCCCGGAGCGGTCGGTCACCGAGACGACGGCGGGCAGGGCGCCCTGGATCCGCACGGTGGCGCCGTCGCCCTCGCGGCGCCCGGTGACGGTTCCGTCCTCGATCGCCAGCTCTTCGAGGTGGGTGACGGCCGGGACGCCGAGCCGTTCGGCCAGCAGCGCGGGCAGCACGCCCATGGTGCCGTCCGTCGAGGCCATCCCGCACAGCACGAGATCGAAGCCGTGCCGCTCGATGGCCTTGGCCAGCACCAGTGACGTGCCGAACGCGTCGCTGCCCTCGATGTCCTCGTCGCTGACATGGATCGCCGCATCACCGCCCATGGCCAGGGCCTTGCGCAGGGCGTCGCGGGCGTCGTCGGGGCCGACGGTGAGGTAGCTGATCTCGGCGTCGGTGTCCGACTCGGCCAGGCGAAGGGCCTGCTCGACGGCGTACTCGTCGAGTTCGGACAGCAGTGAGTCGACCGACGCCCGGTCGGTGGTGCCGTCCTCGGTGAAGGTGCGGTCCGCCGTGGCGTCGGGGACGTGCTTCACGCAGACAACGATCTTCACGGCAGCCCTCCTGTGGTTGCTCCTGTGGTTGAATGAGTTCTAATAGTTAACTATATAGATCGACGGAACGCGAGTCTCTCGCTCAATCCGTCGAATTGGTTGACTGATTGCGCTGATAGCTGGAAGATCTGGGCACTGAGCCGCAAGGAGGCGCCATGGTCGGTGACAGGGACACCGCTGACAGGTACTTCGAGCCCCAGGTGGAGACCATGCCGCGCCCCGAACTGCGCGCGCGGCAGGAGAAGCACCTCCTGGAGCTCGTCGAGTACGCCTACGCCAACTCGGCCTTCTACCGCGAGCTGTGGGACGAGCACGGGGTCCACCCGCGCGACATCAGGTCCCTGGAGGACTTCCGGGCCCGCATCCCCTTCATCACCAAGGACATGATCCGCGCCTACCGGAGTCGCACCGGGGACGCCTTCGCCGGCCTGCTCTGCGTCCCGGTCGAGGAGCTGACCTCGGTCTCCTCCAGTTCCGGAACCACCGGAGACCCGGAGTTCTTCGCCGAGATCTGGCAGGACGCCCCGCCCCTGGTGACCGCGCAGGTACGGGACCTGTGGGAACTGGGCCTGAGGCCCGGCGACCGGGTCCTGAGCCCGCCCGGAACCTTCCGCAACTTCATGGACGCCGGTTTCCAGGCACTGGGCGCGGTGGTCATCGAGGTCGACACCTGGATGGGCAACATGTCCGAGGTCGTCGAGGCCCTGCGCACCTACCGGCCCGCCTACCTCCAGATGATGTATCCGCAGATGGTGGAGCTGGAGCACCTGGCGGAGAAGACCGACCTGAGGGAGGCCTTCTCCTCCCTCAAGGGTGCCTCCTGCGCCGGCCAGCCCCTCAGCCGGAAGATGCGCCAGCGGATCCGCGACGACTGGGGCATCGACGTCTACGAGTACACCAGCGCCGCCGACACCGGCACCGCCTGGGAGTGCCGCGAGCACGACGGCTTCCACCTCTGGGAGGACACCGTCTTCGCCGAGTGCGTCGAGGTCGAGGAGTACGGCTGGCGCGACGTCCCCGAGAGTGACCTCGGCGAACTGGTCGCCACCGACCTGGACAACCGGGCGGCGCCGCTGATCCGTTACCGCAGCGAGGACCTCGTCCGCCTCTCCCGCGACACCTGTGGCTGCGGCCGCACCCACGCCCGTATGTGGGTGGCCGGGCGGCGCGGCGACGAGACGGTGGTCCAGGGGCGCTCCGTCGTCCTGCGGGATGTGTGGCAGGCGGTCGAGGACCAGCCGGAGACCGTCGCGGGCGTCTTCCAGATCGTCCGGGACCGGCGCGAGGTCGACGAACTGCGGCTGCGCGTCGGCTACGACCCCCATCTCACCGGCGACGTCGACGCCCTGGCCGGACGCCTGAGCGAGGCCGTGCGCGAGCGGACCGGAGTCAAGCCGGTGCTCGACATGCGCACCGAGGAGGACCTGTTGAAGACCATGACCAGCGTCGCCAAGTTCCCCCGGGTGGTGAAGACCTGATGGCCCGCGCCGACACCCTGGCCCGTGCCAGGACGCTCGACCACCCCGAACTCGCCTACCTCCTGCGCTTTCCGACCGCCGACGGCATACGGGACCTGGAGCTGACCTGGGCGGAACTCGCCCGCGACACCGAGTGGGTCACCGCACGGCTGCGCGAACACGGCCTCGCCGCCGGGCAGCGGGCCCTGCTGACCGCCTCCGGCTTCGAGGGCTTCTGGGGCCGCGCGGTGATCGGCGCCCTGCGCACGCTGAAGGTGCCGTACGGTATCGCCGAGGCGATGGGCTGGGACCACCGCCGCACCGCCGTCTTCCATCGCGAACTGACCCCGCACGCCGTGATCGGCCTCTCGGCGGAGACGCTGGAGGGACTCGCAGGCTCGGTCGACATCGGCGAGATGTTCCGGTCCACGCCCGTGGTGCTGGCCCGGCCCGCCGCCGTACCCGTCCTGCGCGCAGTGGGGGTGACCGCCTCCGTGATCTCGGCGCTGGGACCGGCTCTCGTGCTGGAGTGTCCCGAGCGGAGCGGCGCCCATGTCAACGCCGCCGAATGGCGGTTCGGCGAGCGGGACGGACAACTGACCGTGGCCGCGGGGGAGGAGCGCACCGCGTCCCTGCCCGAGACCCCGCTCGGCATCACCGGACGCGTCGTCGTGGGCCGGTGCGGCTGCGGCAGCGACAGCCCGCGAGTCCTGCTCGCCGAGGCCAACTGACCTTTCCGATGGAGGAATTGAGCATGTCTGAAGGAGTGGTCGAAGGCCGGATCGCGGTCGTCACCGGCGCCGGCAACGGGATCGGCCGGGCGCACGCCCTGGCGTTCGCCGCGCACGGGGCGAAGGTCGTGGTCAACGACCTGGGCGGCGGGCGCGACGGCGCGGGCGCCTCGGCCGGGCCCGCGCAGAGCGTGGTCGACGAGATCGTCGCGGCCGGCGGCGAGGCGGTCGCCAACACGGACGACATCTCCACCTGGGAGGGCGCCGGCCGGCTCGTCCAGCAGGCCGTGGACACCTACGGCGGTTTGGACATTCTGGTCAACAACGCCGGCATCCTGCGCGACCGGATGATCGTGTCGATGACCGAGCGGGACTGGGACAGCGTGATCGCCGTCCACCTCAAGGGCAGCTTCGCCACCCTGCACCACGCGGCCGCGTACTGGCGCGAGCGCGCCAAGTCCGGTCACGACAACGACGCGCGGGTGATCAACACGACCTCCCCGTCCGGCATCTTCGGCAACCCCGGCCAGTCCAACTACGGCTCCGCGAAGGCCGGCATCGGCAGCCTCACCCTCATCGCCGCCGCCGAACTCGCCCGCTACGGCGTGACGGTGAACGCCATCGCGCCCACCGCGCTGACCCGGCTCACCGACGACATCGAGATGATGAAGCAGGCCGCCGAGCGTCAGGACCTGACCCCCGAGGCCATCTCGCCGCTCGTGGTGTGGCTGGGCTCGGCCGCCTCGCGCGAGGTCACCGGCCGGGTGTTCGCCGTCGTCGGCAACCGCATCACGGTCCTGGAGGGCTGGGTCAACGGCCCCGCCGCGGGCGCCGACAGCCGCTGGACACCGGAGGAGCTGTCCTCCGTCGTCCCGAACCTGGTGGCCAAGGCGGCTCCCAACGCCGACGTCCTGGGCAACCGGAACGGAGCCTGACATGACGACGACACAACGCCCCGTCGCCGAGGGCCTGTTCACCTGGCCGCCCGCCGCCGCGCCCCTGCGGCTGATCGGTTCCGAGTGCCGGGTGTGCGGCCTGGTGAGCTTCCCGGCCGCCGCGACCTGTGTCCGGTGCGCGAGTGACGAGTCGAAGGAACGGCTCCTGGCGGACCGCGGCACGCTGTGGACGTACACGACGCAGGACTTCCGCCCGCCGTCACCGCCGTACGACGGCCCCGAGACGTTCGAGCCGTACTCCGTCGGATACGTCGAGCTTCCCGGCGAGCTGCTGGTCGAGGCGCGGCTGACCGAACCCGACCCGGAGAAGCTGCGGATCGGGCAGGCGATGCGGCTGACGGTGGTGCCCTACGCCGTGCGGGACGACGGCACGGAGGTCGTGACGTTCGCGTTCGCCCCGGTCGAGGAGTCCACGGAGATCGGGGAATCCACGGAGGCCGAGGGGTCCACGGAGATCGAGGAGGAGGCGTCATGACCGAGGCCGTCATCATCGGGGTGGGCCTGCACCCCTTCGGCCGCTTCCCCGGCAAGCCCGCGCTCGACATGGGCGCGGACGCGGTCCGGCTGGCCCTGGCCGACGCGGGGGTGAACTGGCCGCAGATCCAGGGCGGTTACATCGGCAGCTACGAGGTCGCCAACCCGGACGCGATCGTCGGCCGGCTCGGCCTGACCGGCGTACCCCTGCGCGGTGTCTTCAACGGCTGCGCGACGGCCGGTACGGCGGTGGCGCTGGCCGCCCGCGCGATCGAGACCGGCGAGCACGACCTGACCATCGCCATCGGCCTGGACAAGCACCCGCGCGGCGCGTTCGCCGCCGACCCGTCCGTGGCCGGCATCCCCTCCTGGTACGGGCAGACCGGCCTCTTCCTCACCACCCACTTCTTCGGCATGAAGATCAACCGCTATATGCACGAGCACGGCATCTCCCACGAGACGCTCGCCCGCGTGGCCTCCAAGAACTTCCGCAACGCGGCCGGCAACGAGAAAGCCTGGCGCCGTACGCCCCTCACGCCCGAGGAGGTCCTGGCCTCCCCGGTCCTCAACTACCCCCTGCGCCAGTTCATGTACTGCGGCCCCAACGAGGGCGCGGCGGCGATCGTCATGTGCCGGGCCGACCAGGCCCACAAGTACACCGGGAAGCCGGTACGGGTCCGCTCCACCGCCCTGCGCAGCCGCAGGCTCGGCGCGTTCGAGGTGCAGAGCCCGTCCTTCCCGGTCGGGGAGCCCGTGGACAGCCCGAGCGTGGACGCCTCACGGGACGCGTACGAACGCGCGGGCATCGGCCCCGAGGACGTCGACGTCGCCCAGCTCCAGGACACCGACGCCGGGTCGGAGATCATCCACATGGCGGAGAACGGCCTCTGCAAGGACGGGGAACAGGAACGCCTCATCGCCGAGGGCGCCACCGAGATCGGCGGCCGGCTCCCGGTCAACACCGACGGCGGACTGCTCGGCAACGGGGAACCGATCGGCGCGTCGGGGCTGCGCCAGATCCACGAGATCGTCCTCCAGTTGCGCGGTACGGCGGGCACCCGCCAGATCCCCGGGACACCGCGCGTCGGATACACCCACCTGTACGGCGCGCCCGGCGCGTCGGCGGTGACGATCCTTTCGACCTGAACCTCTCGACCTGAACCTATCGAGTTTCTCGACTCTCTCGACCTGAACCTCTTTCTGACCGCGGAGCGCACGCGATGGAATCCGACGACATGCAGGACTTCGCCGCCGAGGCACGCCGCTTCCTCGACGCCCACGTGGCGAAGGCCCCCGACCGCACCGCCGTCGTCTGGGGCGAGGGCGACGACTCGATGGCGTACTTCAGCAGCCTCCCGCCCGACGAGGAGAAGGAGTTCGTGCAACGGGCCCGGGCATGGCAGCGGATCCGCTACGAGAACGGCTTCGGCTGGATCACCGGACCGGTGGAGTACGGCGGCCGGGGCCTGACCCCCGTGCACGACCTGCTCTACGACGCCGTCGAGTCGGAGTACGACGTCGCCGACACCGGTGTGCTCAGTGTGATCGGCCTGGGCATGATCGGGCCGACGATCCTGGCCCACGCCCAGCCCCACATCAAGGATCGCTGGCTGCCGGCGATGTACCGCGGGGACGCCATCGCCTGCCAGCTGTTCAGCGAGCCCGGCGCCGGATCCGACCTGGCGAGCGTGGCGACCCGGGCCGTCCGCGAGGGCGACGACTGGGTGCTGAACGGCCAGAAGGTGTGGACGTCGGTCGCCCAGCACAGCCAGATCGGCCTCGCCCTCACCCGTACGAACCCGGACGCGCCCAAGCACCGCGGCATCACGGCCTTCCTGGTCCCCATGGACACCCCGGGCGTCGAGGTCCGGCCGCTGCGGCAGATGACCGGCGGCGCGGACTTCAACGAAGTCTTCCTAACCGACGTACGCATTCCTGACGACCACCGCCTGGGCGACGTCGACGGCGGCTGGACGGTCGCCCTGACCACCCTGATGAACGAGCGCGCGACCGTCGGCAGCGAGGGAGTCGGCCCGGTGGCCGCCGCCCTGTCCCCGGACCACCTCTCGGCGCTCATGCGGGCCACCTGGACCTGGGACGACCGCGCCCTGCGCGCCCGCCTCGCTGAACTCCTGGTGGACGTCCTGGCCACCGAGCACCTCAACGCCCGCGCCCTGCGCAAGCTGCGCGCCGGCGTGGCGCCGGGCCCCGAGATGTCCGTCTCGAAGCTGATGTACGGCCAGAACCTGACCCGGGCGGCACACTTCGTGTCCGATGTGCTCGGCCCCCGGATCATCGCCGACACCGGCCAGTGGGGCACGTACGCCTGGACCGAACTCCTGCTCGCCACCCCGGCGTTGCGCATCCTCGGCGGCACCGAGGAGATCATGAAGAACATCCTCGCGGAACGGGTCCTGGGCCTGCCCAAGGAACCGGTGACCGCCGCTGCCAAGGAGGTGCGGCCGTGACCGCCGACGAGAGCGAACTGCGCGAACTGCGGGCATCGGTACGGGAGTTCATGGAGGCCAAGTCGCCGGAGGACGCCGTGCGCAAGCTCATGGAGAGCGAGCCGCGCTTCGACCCGGCGGTGTGGTCCCAGGCGGCCGACCAACTGCGCCTGCCGGGCCTGGCGATCCCGGAGGAGTTCGGCGGCGACGGCTTCGGGCTTGTCGAACTCGGCGTCGTCCTGGAGGAGATGGGCCGCGCGCTGTTCTGCGCTCCCTTCTTCGCCACCGTCCTCCTGGCTGCCCAGGCCCTGTTGGCCTCGGGGGACAAAGAGGCCTGTGCGCGCCTCCTCCCCGGCATCGCCTCCGGACGCACCACGGCCACCCTCGCCGTCGCGGAGGACTACGGCTCCTGGGACCCCGCTATGGTCTCGGCGCGGGCCGTGCCGGACGGCGACGGGGGCTGGACGGTCCGCGGCCGCAAGTGCTTCGTCGTCGACGGTACGACGGCCGACCTGATCCTCGTCGTCGCCCGTACCGTGGCCGGCCCCACGCTCTTCGCGGTGGAGCGGGAAGCCGTAGGACTCACGGCGGAACCGATGGAGACGCTGGACGCCACCCGGGCCATGGCCCGGCTGACCCTGGACGCCGTGCCCGCGATGCTCGTCGGGGCGCAGGGGGCGGGCGGGCGCATCATGGCCAAGGTCCTCGACATCGCCTCGGTCGGGCTGGCCGCCGAGCAGGCGGGCGGGGCACGGCGGTGCCTGGAGACGAGCGCGGACTACGCCCGCGTCCGTCATCAGTTCGGCCGACCGATCGGGTCCTTCCAGGCGGTCAAGCACAAGTGCGCCGACATGCTCGTCCAGGTCGAACTCGCCGAAGCCGCCTCCCGTGAGGCGGCCCGGCTCGCCGACGAGGACTCCCCGGACTTCCCCGTGGCCGCGGCCGTGGCCCACGCCGGCTGCTCACGGGCGTACATGGTCACCGCCATGGAGAACATCCAGGTCCACGGCGGCATCGGCTTCACCTGGGAGCACCTGGCCCATCTGTACTTCCGGCGGGCCAAGTCGTCGCAGCTGCTGTTCGGGGGCCCGGCGGTGTATTACGAGCGGCTGCTGGACCGGCTCGGGATCTGAGCTTGCTCTTCGTGGTCATAGGAGAGTGACCGACCCGGTTCGTGAAGAGCACGGCGATCACGAGCACGCCCAAGGAGAACCCGCCGAGCCAGAGGATCGGAACCCAGTCCATGGGGGGTGGTGTCACGGTGTGCTCGTCAGCCCTGACCGACGCCACCCCCGGTGGAAAGGCGACCGGGACTTCGACGAGCAAGGCTCACCAGGGCGGCAACCGTCGCCCGACAAGCGCCGCACATGCGAACTCGGCTCGAAGCGCATGGTCACACGCTCATACGTCACGCCGGGCGCCGCATCACGCTTCACCGGGCCGAAACCGAGTCGTGGCCGAGCTGAGCGCCGTCGAGGGCACGTCATGCTGACGGCGGAACGCCAGCGTGGGTGCGGCGCGATGTAATACGCGAGGAGGCTCCGGGGATGACCAACCCCCGGAGCCTCTGCCTTGTGAACGGCTCAGCCCCGCGCCGCCTCGCCCAGCAGCGCCTTCGCGATGATGACCTGCTGGATCTGGCTGGTGCCCTCGTAGATGCGGAACAGGCGGGCGTCGCGGTAGAAGCGTTCGACGGCGACTCCGCGCATGTAGCCCGCACCGCCGTGGACCTGTACCGCGCGGTCCGCGACCCGCCACACCATCTCGCTGGCGAAGTACTTCGTGCAGGACGGGCCGATCTTGGTGTCCGTGCCGGCGTCGAAGGCGCGGGCGGCCTCCAGGACGGTGGCGCGGCCCGCGTAGTAGTCGGTCTGCGCGTCGGCGATCAGGCCCTGGACGAGCTGGAAGGAGCCGATGGGCTTTCCGGATTGCTTGCGGGTGCTCGCGTAGGCGACTGACTCGTCGACCAGACGCTCGGCCATGCCGACCATCAGCGCGGAGATGTGGACCCGCCCGTGCGCGATACAGCCCATCGCGGTGCCGAAGCCCCGGTTGAGGCCCTCCTCGCCGCCGACGAGCGCGGAGGCAGGCACCCGGACGTCGTCGAAGAACACGTCCGCTGTCCAGGCACCGAACTGGCCCATCTTGTGGTCCTTGGGAGCCACGGTGAGGCCCGGCGTGTCGGCCGGGACCAGGAAGGTGGAGATGCCGCGGGTGCGCGGGGCGTCGGGGTCGGTGCGGGCGAAGACCATGAAGACGTCGGCGAGCGGGGCGTTGGTGATGTAGCGCTTGGCGCCGTTGATCACCCACTCGTCGCCGTCGAGGTGTGCCTTCGTGGTGAGTGTCGAGGGATCGGAACCGGCTTCCGGCTCGGTGAGCGCGAACGACGCCAGAACGTCACCCGAGGCGATCCTCGGCAGCCAGTGCGCCTTCTGTTCCTCCGTACCGCCGACCATGAGGACATGACCCGCGATGCCGTTGTTTGTGCCGAACATCGAGCGCAGGGACGGGGTCGTGTAGCCCAGCTCGAACATCAACTGGGCTTCCTCGTACATCGACAGCCCTAGCCCGCCGTACTCCTCGGGCAACGCGAAGCCGAACAGGCCCATCTTCTTGGCCGCCTCGCGGATGTCCGCGGGCATCTCGTCCTTCTCGTCGATCTCCGCCTCGAGCGGCACGACGCGGTCCCGGACGAAACGCCGGACTTCGGACAGCACCGCGCTGAAGTCAGCCGCGTCCATGTCGACTCTCCCTTGTTGCCCTCATCGGTCTCACTAATCTGTCTCGTCAGGTTTCTTCTCGGGCTCGGGCCGGTAACACAGCGCCAGCAGTGCCGCCGCGCTCGCCGTGCCGATCCCCGCTGCCAGCAACGCGTGCCGGGTGCCCGCCGGTCGGCGGCGCAGCAGCCCGTCGAGCGAGTACCGGCCGTTGCCCAGTGCGGCCAGTGCGACGGCCGCGCCGCCCACGACACCGACGTACTCCCAGCCGCCCTTGAAGACGAAGAAGCCCTTGCCGCGGTGGTCGGTCCGCGCGGCCACGGTCATCAGTCCGACGGCCGCCGTCGCGGGGAGCGGGTTCGCGGCGCCGAGCGTGATGCCGACGCCTGCCGCCATCTCGGTGCCGGCCGCCATGCGGGCGTGCACCTCGGCCGGCTGGAGGCCCAGCGCCTCGAACCAGCCCGTGGTGCCCTTGAGCCCGCCCGGTCCGGCGACCTTGTTCCAGCCGTGCGCGAAGAGCATCGGGCCGAGGGTCGCGCGCAGCACGAGGGCGGCGGCGTCGTGGCCCTTCACTGACCGACGCCCGTCGCCCGGCCGGCAGGAAGGGCGCCGTACAACTGCGGGACCGCGTCGACGAGTTCGTCATAGGTGAGGGCCTGCCCCGACCCGCTCGGGTGGACGGCGGCGACCGTCCAGCCCTGGAGCCGGTTCAGGCGGTTGCCCTCGATGCGCAGGACCTGGCCGGTCAGCCAGGCCGCGCTGTCGGAGGCCAGGTAGACGACGACTCCGGAGGCGTTGGCGGGATCGCGCGGGTCGAAGCCCTCGGTGGCCTGGAGGGACTCGCCGACGGCCAGCCCGTCCGTCATCCGGGTCGCCGCGATCGGGGAGATGGCGTTCGCGGTGACGCCGTACCGACGCATCTCCAGAGCCGTGAGGATGGTGAGTCCGGCTATTCCGGCCTTCGCCGCCCCGTAGTTGGACTGGCCCTGGTTGCCGAACAGGCCGGTCCCGGAGGTCGTGTTGATCACGCGGCCCGCGACCCGCTCACCCCGCTTCGACGCCTCGCGCCAGTACGCGCACGCGTGCCGGGTGAGCGCGAAGGTGCCCTTCAGATGCACCGCGATGACGGCGTCGAACTCGGCCTCGGTCATCGAGAACAGCATGCGGTCGCGCACGATGCCCGCGTTGTTCACCACGATGTCGAGGCGCCCGAACTCGGCGACGGTGTCCGCGACCATGGTCTCGGTCGCCGCCCAGTCCGTCACCGAGGAGTGGTTGGCGAGCGCCCGGCCACCGAGCTTGGTGATCTCGGCGACGACCTCGTCGGCGGGGGAGTCACCGGTCTGCTCGCCGTGCACGCCCGAGCCGAGGTCGTTCACCACCACGGTCGCGCCGGCCTCGGCGAGCGCCAGACAGTGCGCCCGGCCAAGGCCTCTGCCGCCGCCGGTGACGATGGCGACCTTGTCGTCGAGGATGCCCACGCCGTACCTCCAGAGATTTGAGTTCAGTTGAGTTCGCGGAGCACTTCGTCGGTGTGCTCGCCGAGCGTCGGCGCGCCGCCGCGTGGCTTCTCGTCGACGCCCCAGAAGGCGACCGGAGTCGCCACGGTCCGCAGCGGCGGCGCGTCGCCCATGCCGGGCTGTTCGACGAACGCCCCGACCGCCTCCGCCTGGGGATCGGCCGCCACCTCCGCCAGGGTCTGCACGGGCGCCCACCACACGCCCTCGGCGTCGAAACGCTCGGCCCACTCGTCAAGGGGCCGCTTGGCGAACTCCTCGTCGAACACGGCGATCAGCTCGCGTACATGGCCGCGCCGGGCCTTGCCGGTGGCGAACCGCTCGTCCGTCTCCAGGTCCTCGCGCCCGAGTGCCTTGATGACACCGGGCCAGTGCCGGTTGCCCTCCAGGCCGACCAGCCAGAACCAGCGGTCGTTGGCGGCCCGGTAGTCGGCCGAACCCGAACCCGAACCCGAACCCGCATCCGCACTCGCACCCGGCCCCGCGAAGAGGACGCGGCCCGCCGA